>JAAFHG010000035.1 GCA_013297585.1 Chitinophagales bacterium | reverse complement strand
CGACAGATAAGCATCATACTTATATATCACCCTTTCAGGGCTTTGATGTTTTGTGCCACTTCACAGGGCGTCGCCCTATGTTAGCATATTATGCCCTTTCAGGGCTATCACAGCTTAGCCCCGAAGGGGCATGATACATTAACGATGGGCAACGCCCATCGAAGCAAGAAAAGAATAAAAAGCCCTAAAAGGGCGTAATAGATTATGACGACAGATAAGCATCATACTTATATATCACCCTTTCAGGGCTTTGATGTTTTGTGCCACTTCACAGGGCGTCGCCCTATGTTAGCATATTATGCCCTTTCAGGGCTATCACAGCTTAGCCCCGAAGGAGCAAAATACACTAGCGATGCGGCAACGCCCATCGCTAAAAAGAAAACCATAACCAGCCCTGAAAGGGCGTAATACAAATGCTATGGGACAATCACTCGTAAAAAATTACATACACATCGTATTCAGCACCAAACATCGCCAACCGCTGATTCAACCGCCTGTTGAAGCGGAACTACATGCCTACCTTGGAGGTATTTGTAATAAACTCGACTGTCAGGTAATAAAACTAGGCGGCTACAACAACCATATTCACATACTGTGTATGCTTTCTAAAAAAATAGCATTAATGAAGTTACTTGAAGAGATAAAATCACATTCCTCTAAATGGATAAAAACAAAAGGAACAGGCTATGAAAATTTTTATTGGCAAGATGGCTATGGTGCTTTTTCAGTAAATCCATCTGAGATAGATACTGTAATTGCTTATATTGCCAATCAGCACGAACATCATAACAAGAAAACCTTTCAAGATGAATACCGTGCCTTTCTTAAAAAGTATCATGTTGACTATGATGAGAAGTATGTTTGGGATTAACTATTTCGCCCTTTCAGGGCTTTGGCTTTCGTGGTGTTGCCATAGCGAAGGGCGATGCCCTTCGCTAATATATAACACCCCTTTGGGGCTAATGTTACATAAATTATTCACCAGCCCTGAAAGGGCATAATCTATAAACGATGGGTGCAGCTCATCGGATAAGAATATGAACGAAGCAGAAACAAGAGCAGAACTGATAGACCCGAAGCTAAAAGCTTGTGGTTGGGGTAATGTAGAGGGTTCTAAAATCCTTCGTGAATACAACATTACCGCAGGTAAAATACAAACAGGTGGCGTTAGGGCTAAAAAACTTACAGCCGATTATGTGTTGGTGTACAAAGGCATTAAACTAGCGGTTGTAGAAGCAAAAAGCGATGAACTAGAAGTAGGTGAGGGTGTGGCACAAGCTAAATTGTATGCTGAGAAACTACAGTTAGAAACCACCTATAGCACCAACGGAAAAGAGATTTACAGCATCTGCATGAAAACGGGTGCAGAAGGCTTGGTTGCCAATTACCTTACACCAGAAGAACTTTGGAATAAAACCTTTGCCGTTAAAAATGAATGGCGTGAAAAATTTTCTGCTGTACCATTTGAAACAATTGGCGGTACAAAACCACCAAGATTTTACCAAGAAATTGCTGTAAACAATGTACTAGAAGCTGTTGCTAATAAGAAAGACCGAATACTATTAACATTAGCCACAGGTACCGGAAAAACCACCATTGCATTTCACATAGCGTGGAAATTATTTCAAACAAGATGGAATTTAAAATGGGATGGCACCCGTAGACCTAGAATACTTTTTTTAGCAGATAGAAATGTATTATCCGATCAAGCGTATGGCGAGTTTACAAAATATTCTGCTTTTAAGGAAGATGCTCTGTTAAGAATAAGTCCTAAAGCAATTAGAGATATTAATGACGATGGAAAGAGGGTAGTAGTTAATACATTTTTAACCAGTTCAAAGAAAAATGAGGTTCGTGTGCCTACCAATGGCAATATCTTTTTTACCATTTTTCAAACCTTTATGACAAGCAGCACTAAGGGTGCGAAATTTAATAGCGAGGGGCAACGCCCTTCGCAAAATAAGAGCGATGGTCAGCGCCTTTGGCAAAACAATAGCGAGGGGCAACGCCCTTCGCAAAATAAGAGCGATGGTCAGCGCCTTTGGCAAAACAATAGCGAGGGGCAACGCCCTTCGCAAAATAATAGCGAGGCGGTAACGCCGCTACCGATAGCAGCAGAACCAAGTGCAGAATATGGAACAGCACAATTTAATTTTGGGCAATACCCAAAAGATTATTTCGATTTTATTATTATAGACGAATGCCACAGAGGTGGTGCTAATGACGAAGGCAATTGGAGAGGCATTCTCGACTATTTTTCGCCAGCTGTTCAGTTAGGGTTAACAGCCACTCCAAAGCGTAAAGACAATGTAGATACCTACCAATATTTTGGCGAGCCCGTTTATATCTATTCATTAAAAGAAGGCATTAACGATGGGTTTTTAACACCATTTAAAGTAAAACGCATTAAAACTACGCTTGACGATTACATATACAATAGCGATGACCAAATAATTGAAGGCGACATTGAGGAAGGCAGATTGTACACCGAACCAGACTTCAACAGAATAATAGAGATTAAAGCTAGAGAGGCAAAGCGTGTACAGATTTATATGGATGACGCCAACCAAAAAGAAAAGGCCATTATTTTTTGCGCTACACAAGACCACGCTGCAGCAGTTAGAGAATTAGTAAACCAATACAAAAAAAGCAAAGACCCAAATTATTGTGTACGTGTTACTGCCAATGACGGTGAAATTGGTGAACAGTTTTTACGAGAATTTCAGGACAATGAAAAAACAATACCAACTATTTTAACCACTTCGCAAAAACTATCTACAGGCGTTGATGCAAGAAATATCCGCAACATTGTTTTAATGCGACCTGTAAACTCAATGATAGAGTTTAAGCAAATTGTAGGACGAGGTACACGTTTGTTTGAGGGGAAAGACTTTTTTACTATCTACGATTTTGTGGATGCTTACCACCATTTTGCTGACCCTGAATGGGATGGCGAACCTTTAGCCCCTGAACCACCTGGTGAACCACCAATTAAAAGACCTTGTAAAGTTTGCGCACAAACACCTTGTACTTGTGAAAAGCCACCTAAAGAACCTTGTGAAATTTGTGGTGAATTATTTTGCGATTGCAATAAAAGAAGAAAGATAAAAATAAAGCTGAAAGACGGAAAAGAAAGGGAAATACAACACATGTCGTCAACATCTTATTGGAGTGCCGATGGAAAAATCATTAGTCCAGAAGAATTTTTGAATAATCTGTTTGGCGAATTGCCTAACCTGTTTAAAAGCGAAGATGAATTACGGACACTTTGGAGTAATCCAATTACAAGACGTACACTTTTACAAAAGTTAGATGATGCGGGTTTTGGTAAAGACGAATTAACCACTTTGCAAAAATTGATTGACGCAGAAAAAAGCGATTTGTTTGATGTGCTAGAGTATGTGTTTAACAGCGACATAAAACCAATGACAAGAGAGGCTAGGGTTGCGGCAGCACAAGCTACCATTTTTGCATTGCTTGATAATAAACAAAAAGAGTTTATAGAATTTGTATTGAGTAAATACATTGAAACTGGTGTTGAAGAATTAGACCAAGAAAAGCTGCCAACATTGTTAACCAACAAGTATCAATCATTTTCAGATGCATCGGCAGTTCTCGGTGATTTATCTAAAGTCAAAGAATTGTTCATCGAATTTCAGAAGCATTTATACGAGCAGAAAGTGGCGTAATGACTAGATAGTTTTACAAATCGAGCCTAGCTATACTCACCATCCGCCACCTGTTGCAATTTCTAAAACACTTTTTAAAACTGCAACGAGCTTGTTGCACTTTTGCCTGTTGCATTTTATTTTGCAACAACGAGAATTGCAACAGAAATTCCGGTTGGTCTGGATTTGCAATTATATTCTAAGAATTAAAAAAAATCAATAAAAAGTTGAAGGGAAGTTTTAAAAAGGGCGTCACATAGTGCATACAAAACAAAATACAATGACATCCTTTTTTAGAATAAGCTTTATAGTAGCGGTAATTTTTTTGTCGCTATCGTTTATAAATAGAACAAAACTTAGTGGCAATGTGGAAGTGCCAGACGTGTACAAGAAAATATATGGTGCTGTTAGTATTGTATCAGACGGAAAATTTGTAACTATTAAAACCAAAGGTACACCTGACCATAAAAGTGTGTATTACGCCACAACCGATTCGCTATACCAGAAATTTAGTGGTACTACGTTTGGCGGTAATAATTTTAGAAAGAACCCTAATAATATTACTGAGCATTACTACACGTTTAAAATTCCTTTAAACCCACAAGAAGCTACTTATCATGGGGCTACGCCTTTAGGGCCAATAGGTGTGGCGCTTAATGGGGTGCCTTTTTTTAACCAGTATGCTGGGCCTAGTAGGCCGCTAACCAACGAAATGACAAGCTTTGACCAATATTGGGGGCATCCTGCACAACGTGGTGATTACCATTACCATGTAGAGCCTTTGTACCTAACAAATGTGAAAGCTACCAAATCTGCTTTGCTAGGCTTTTTATTAGATGGATTTGCTGTGTATGGCCCAGAAGAAAATGGAAAAACTGTAACCAACGACATGCTTGATACCTATCATGGTCATGTTGCCATTACGGCCGATTTTCCCAATGGCATTTATCATTATCATATTACCAATGCCGCCCCATACATTAATGGAAGTGGCTTTTTTGGAACGGCTGGCAGCATTAGTAGGTGAGATATTATTTTTTGAAAAAGAACATCCATTAAATGTGGATATTTTTAGTTAAGTGTAAAAACTCCGAGTAGTAATAATATTAAAATGATTATGATTAAACGTGCAACTTCTTTTTTCTTTTTTGTATTTCTAGTACTGAATTTAGTTTCTTGTAACAAGCAGACTGAAAGTAATGGTACTAGTATTTCAACAGCATCTTTACCCAATATTATTTTTATTATAGCAGATGATATGGGATGGGATGCGTTTGGTAATTATCCCAACACTAGTGGCACAAAAGCAATAACGCCAACTTTAGATTCTTTGGCTCGTAATGGAGTTACATTTAATAATTGTTGGGTTAATCCAGAGTGTTCACCAACAAGAGCTGCAATACTTACAGGTAAGTATGGTTTTAGAACCAATGTAGGTACAGCAGGTGCTATTTTAGCAAATAGCGAAACCATTATTCAAAAATACATTAGTAATAAAACGAATAATTCCTATGCTAATGCTGTTATTGGTAAATGGCATGTAAGCCAAGCCAATCAACTAAACGCACCAACCGATTTTGGTGTACAATATTTTGCAGGGATAATGCCAGGTGCTGTCGCTGATTATTATAATTGGACAGAAAATATTAATGGAACGAATCAAACCATTACAACCTATGTAACTACACAACTAGTAAATCAATCGACAAGTTGGATACAACAACAAACAAAACCTTTCTTTTTATGGTTGGCATTTAATGCACCACATACACCCTTTCATCGACCTCCATTATCTTTAATTACCAATCAAAGTTTAGTAACTAATCAAACTACTATTAATGCCAATCCATTAGCCTATTATCTCGCTTCTATAGAAGCCATGGATAGAGAAATAGCTAGGTTAATAGCTAGTTTATCTATAGCTCAAAAAGAGAATACTGTATTTGTAGTATTGGGGGATAATGGAACACCTCAACAAGTTGCACAGACACCTTACACTAGTACTAAGGTAAAAAGTACACTGTACCAAGGTGGTGTAAATACACCATTAATTATTTGTGGTAAAAATGTAACTAGAAAAAATATAGTAGAAACGGCTATGGTACAAGCCCCAGATTTGTTTGCCACATTTGCAGACTTGGCAGGTGCTGGTAGTGATAATTATCAAGATGGAATAAGTATAAAACCATTGTTTACCAATGCAAATGCAAGTAAAAGAAGCTTTATATACACTGAAATTTTTGGTTCAACACCTGCAAATAATGATGGCTATACTTTGCGTAACGAAAACTATAAACTTATTCATTTGCAAAACGGGACTGAGTATTTTTATAAAATAAGTACCGATTCTTTTGAGCAAATTAATTTAATGACAGCAACTTTAAACCCCGAAGCCACAAGTAATTTAACACAATTAAGGCAAATAAAAGCTGGGTTGTAGAGACTTGGTTTTAAATAGTATATTTTTTTAATTTAATTACATCTCAACAATGTACGAAACAATTTTTATTTAGCTCAATTAGATGACTTTGTTCGTTATTAAAATATTAATAAATTTTATTAAATTATCAAGAAAGTGGTACTTCAAAAAAAATTTTAAACCTTACCAAAGGGATTTTTAAATTCTAACGTTTAATAACTACATTTTAAAATAAGCATTTATGAAAATTACAAATTGCATTATTACTTCTATTGCAGCACTAGCTATGGTTATAGTTAGTTGCAAGAAAGACGCAGATTCGTCTGGTACAACTACTACACCCACCACACCCACCACTGTTACAGTACCTGCGGTGTATTCTAAAATTTATGGTGCAACCAGTATTACGTCCGACGGTACGTATATTACGATAAAAACAACAGGTACACCAGACTATAAAAGCGTGTATTACCCTACAGCAAATACGCTTTATGAAGACTTTAGTGGTACCACATTTGGGGGAACTACATTCAAAAAAAATCCAAATAGCATAGCTACGCAAAATTATACCTTTAAAATTCCAGTTAATCCAGCTGTTGCTTCTAACCATGCAGCAACACCTTTGGGTGCAATGGGTGTTTCTTTAAATGGTGTGCCATTTTATAACCAATATGCTGGCCCTAACCAACCACTTACTAATGAAATAATGAGCTTCGATAAATACTGGGGTCATCCTACCGCTACTAGCCAGTATCACTACCACGTAGAACCTTTGTATCTTACAACGGTAAAATCAACAAAATCGGCTTTATTAGGCTTTTTGTTAGATGGATTTCCTGTGTATGGCCCTGAAGAAAATGGAGCAGCAGTTACAGGTTTAGATGCTTATCATGGGCACACTTCTGTTACGGCAGATTATCCTAATGGCATTTATCATTATCACGTTACAAATACAGATCCTTATATTAATGGCAATGGATATTATGGTACACCAGGCACGGTTACACAATAATTTATGTATAATACTTTCTTGCATTGTTTTTTTTTCATGCAATAATGCACCGGTAGCAACTGAGCCGGTGCATTATTTGTCTAATAAAAAAGTTAACAAAGTACAAGCCGTAGATTTTAAAATAGTCAATGGTATTTTAATGGAAGGCAAGAACCCTTTTAACGGCACGCTGTTTTCGTTGTTTCCCGAAACAAGCGATACAGCAGAACTTTGTAGCTATTACAATGGCAAAGAAGATGGTGAGTGGAAGAAATTTTACCCATCGAAAAAACTAAAAGAGCAACGGTATTTTAAAAATGGTAGTAAAATAGGTGAATACCTAGCTTGGTGGGAAAACGGCCATAAACAGTTACAATATTTTTTTGAAGCCGATGAGTATCAAGGCGTATGTAAAGAATGGAGCGAAACAGGATTTTTAAATAAAATAATGACCTACAATAAAGGCCATGAAGAGGGCCACCAACAATGGTGGTACGATAACGGAAAAGTAAAAGCCAATTACTTTATTACAAATGGTAGGCGATATGGCCTATTAGGCACCAAAAATTGTGTAAATGTTTCAGACAGTATTTTTAAGAACTAGTTGTATTTGTAGCATGCTATTGTTAGTAGCTTGTTCTGAAAACAAGCAAGACGATACCGTAATACCATTACCGTATTACAATACACCTACATTTACACCGCAATTTATTACTTCGCCAAAAGAAGCGGAACAAAAAGTAACGCATACGATTGGCGACTTTTCAATGACTAATCAACATGGCAAGCCAATAACAGAAAAGGCAATTGAAGGTAAAATTCATGTAGCTAACTTCATTTTTACAAGGTGTGGCAGCATTTGCCCCATAATGACAAAAAACATGAAGCTGGTACAAAGTGCTTTTGAAAAAAATGCAGATGTTGTATTATTGTCGTACAGCGTAACACCTTGGATGGATAGCGTGGCACGGTTAAAATACTATGCAGATAATAATGGCATTACATCTCCTAACTGGCATTTTCTTACAGGTAATAAAGGTGAGATTTATAAGCTTGCACGTCAATCATATTTTGCAGAGGAAGACTTAGGGTATTCAAAAGATAGCACAGACTTCTTGCATACAGAACATATATTATTAGTGGATTCTCATAAACGCATAAGAGGTATTTATAATGGTACGTTACAACTAGATGTTGAACAAATGATTGGTGATATAAAAACACTTTTACGGGATAAACAGGAGTAATTTAGATTAATGGTAATGAATAGATCGATTTAAAATAACAACTACATAGGAAGTAGTATTGAAGGCTTGGGTAATTAATAATTGCTCAAGCTTTTTTATTTTATAAGCTTTTCAGGTAATTTTTACCTATTCTGCAAACGTGCTTGCCGATATTGCCAAACAATTGTTTGAAAAAATGCAACCGATTGTAATTTGTAGTTTGTAATTGTCAATCACACACTTATATTTGCCAAAGTGTGGAAAAAGTCTTGCTGTTTTGGTATAACGAATTGCTCATTGGTGCGCTTTATAGAAGTGTATCGCAACCTTTTTTAAATGATAGTTATTGTTTGTAAAAAATTAGTAAGGATGGCTTTTTGCTTAGTCTTTGCTTTTTTGTTTTGTAATTACAATTACGCACAAAACAAATTGTACGCCAATGAATTTCCTCTAGCAGATGTGCAATTATTAGATGGGCCTTTTAAGCAAGCACGTAATTTAAATATCCAAACGCTGTTAAAATACGATGTTGACCGTTTACTTGCAGGCTATAGAAAAGAAGCAGGCTTACCTGCAAAAGCGAATATATATGCTAATTGGGATGGTTTAGATGGGCACGTTGGCGGGCATTATTTAACAGCTTTAGCCATGAATTACGCCGCTACCAACAATGTAGAATGCAAAAAACGTATGGATTATATGTTGGCAGAACTGCAAGCTTGCCAAAATGCAAACGCTGTTAATCATTCAGATTGGGGCAAGGGCTATGTAGGTGCAGTGCCTAATAGTGCTAAAATTTGGTCTACCTTACAAAAAGGCGATTTCGCAGCATTTAGAGCCGCATGGGTGCCCTATTACAACATCCACAAAACGTATGCAGGCTTGAGAGATGCTTGGTTGTACACTGGTAACGAAACTGCAAAAAACATTTTTCTACAGTTTTGCGATTGGGCTATTAACAATACGTCTTCGCTTACTGATGCACAAATGCAAACCTTATTGGATACTGAACATGGCGGTATGAACGAAATTTTTGCAGATGCGTACCAAATGACGAACGATAAAAAATATTTGGTTGCTGCAAAACGCTTCTCACACAATATGTTGCTAGATGCGATGGCTGTAGGAAAAGATAATTTGGATAATAAACATGCCAATACACAAGTACCTAAAGCTATTGGTTTTGAGCGAATTGCAGAAGTAACAAACGATGATAAATATTCCAAAGCGGGCAACTTTTTTTGGCAAACGGTTACTACCAATCGTAGCCTTGCTTTTGGTGGTAATAGTAGAAGAGAATTTTTTAATGCTGCAACAGCCGCTACCGATTTTGTAAACGATGTTGAAGGGCCAGAATCTTGCAATTCGTACAATATGCTCAAGCTGACTGAAGGCTTGTTTAGAACCAATCCATCGGCCAATTATGCTGATTATTATGAACGTACTTTATACAATCATATTCTCTCTACACAGCATCCAGAACATGGTGGCTACGTATATTTTACGCCTGTTCGTCCGCAACATTATAGGGTATATTCTGCACCTAATGAAGGTATGTGGTGTTGCGTAGGTAGTGGTATGGAAAATCATGGTAAATACAATCAATTCATTTACACACACCAACATGACTCTTTGTTTCTTAATTTATTTATTGCTTCGCAACTAAACTGGAAAGAAAAAGGCATAACGCTAAAACAAGAAACCGTTTTCCCGTATAAAGAACAAACAAAACTCACTGTAACTTCTGGTAGTTCACGTTTTAAACTAATGATACGCTATCCATATTGGGTAACTGAAGGCGGTTTGAAAATTACTATAAACGGTAAAACAGTGGCCTACAAAGCAACACCAGCATCTTATATTTCAGTAGATAGGCTATGGAAAAAAGGCGATGTAGTAAGTGTACAATTGCCAATGCACAATAGTATTGTACAAATGCCAAATGTGCCAGATTATATCGCTATTATGCATGGCCCAATTTTACTAGGCGCAAAAACGGGCACACAAGATTTAACAGGCTTAGTAGCAGGCGATAGCCGTTGGGGTCACATTGCGGGTGGCAAAAAAATTCCATTAGATAAAGCACCTACCATTATTACCGATGATATTGCATCTATTGCCAATCAATTAACACCAATCAATGGTAAACCTTTAACCTTTACCGCTTCGCAAATAAAAATGTCAACTACCCAAAATTTTGTGTTTGAGCCTTTTTATAAAATTCACGATGCTAGATATATGTTGTATTGGAAGGCTTTAAGCAATTCGCAGTATCGTGTTTATCAAGATTCTATTGCTATTGTAGAAAAAGAAAATCAAGCCTTGCAAAAACGTACAGTAGATTTTGTAGCGCCTGGTGAACAACAGCCAGAAGCAGATCATTTTGTACAAAAACAAAATTCTAATACAGGCAATAATCAAGATGAGTTTTGGCGAGATGCTCGTGGTGACGGCTATTTCAGCTATAGCTTAAACACTAACAACGAAACGGATTTAAGCCTAATGATTAGGTATTGGGGTAATGAAAGAGGTAATAAAAAATTTGACATTTATGTTGATGATGTAAAATTGGTATCAGAAAGCATTGGCAACAAATGGAATCAACAAAAATTTCAAAATATTGAATATGCTGTTCCAAATGAGATGATAAAAGGCAAAGACCGTGTACGAATTAAATTTCAACCGCAACAAGGTGCTAATAATTCCGTTGCCCCAATTTACTATGTACGTTTAGTGAGGAAATAGTATATAAAACGAAGTAGAAAATTTAAATTTCAAATTGAGTTTCCTTTTCGATCTATAATTATATTTTTAAAAATAGATATTTAAATATTGCTCTATGAAGCTCTTGCCATCATCATTACTTGCCTTTTGCAGTACTATTTTTTTAGTATCAGCATCTGCACAAGACATTACAGTTGCTAGCCCCAACAAACAACTAAAAGTAACCATTGCTGTAACAGATGGCAAGCCAATGTATTCTGTTACGTATAATAATCAAACAATGCTTGAAAATTCGCCGCTAGGCTTAAAAACCAATGAAGGCGACTTTAGTACTGGTATTAAATTTTTAAGCAAAGAAGAAAGTACGATTGATAAAACATATGAGCAAGCAAAAATTAAAAAGTCGCAAGTACATTATGTGGCAAACAAACTTTCCTGCACGTTTGAAAATGCAAAGCAGCACAAAATAAAATTGGTGTTTCAAGTAAGTGATAATGATATTGCTTTTAGATACGAGTTGGCAACCATGGGTGAGCGTTTTGCTTGTGTGGTAGAAAAAGAAGCAACGGGCTATAAATTTCCTGCAACTACCACTACCTTTTTATCAGGCAATATGCAACCAATGACGGGTTTTGCACGTACAGCACCAAGTTACGAAAGTGGCTATCAAGCAGATGCACCAATGGGTAGCGGCAATTTTCGCACTGAGGGTTTTGTATTTCCTGCATTGTTTCATGTAGGGAATAATGGTTGGGTGTTATTGTCAGAAACTGGCGTTAGTAGCTTGTATTGTGCATCGCATTTAAGCGATTATTCGAAAGAAACAGGTATTTACACCCTTGATTTTCCAAGCATCAAACAAAACAATGGTTTTGGTAGCACAGGTGCAGCGCTTTCTTTACCTGGCGTTACGCCTTGGCGTACCATTACCGTAGGTGATAATTTAAAACCAATTGTAGAAACCACTATACCTTTTGATGTGGTAGAACCTTTGTACGAAGCATCTCGCAACTACAAATTTGGCAAATCAACTTGGAGCTGGATTGTATGGCAAGACGCTAGCATGAACTATAAAGACCAAGTTACATTTATTGATCTTGCTGCTTCGTTAAAATGGCCATATATTTTAATAGATGCTTTGTGGGATACCAATATTGGCAAAGACAAAATGAAAGAATTGATTAAATATGCCAATGCAAAAGGCGTAGATGTAATGCTTTGGTACAATTCTAATGGCTCTGTAAACGATGCACCGCAAGGCCCTAGAAACAAAATGGCAACAGCTATAGAAAGAAAAAAAGAAATGAAATGGCTGAAAGAAGTAGGTGTGAAAGGCTTAAAAGTGGACTTTTTTGGTGGCGATAAACAAGAAACCATGCGTTTGTACGAAGATGTTTTGTCTGATGCGAATGATTACGGTTTGATGATAGATTTTCATGGTGCCACATTACCAAGAGGCTGGGAAAGAATGTATCCTAATTTTATTGGTAGCGAGGCTGTTTTAGCATCTGAAATGCTTATTTTCTCTCAAGGTGTGCGAGATACTGAGGCTTTTAATGCCACGCTGCATCCTTTTATCCGCAACACGGTTGGCAGTATGGAATTTGGTGGCGTTTTATTAAACAAATATTTGGTAAAAAGTAATCAAAATAGGAACCAACGTCTTACAACCGATGTGTTTCAATTGGCTACGGCTATTTTATTTCAAAATGCAGTGCAAATGTTTGGCTTAACGCCAAATAATTTAAGCGATGTACCTGCTTTTGAAATTGATTTTATGAAAAAAGTACCCACTACTTGGGATGAAACTTTGTACATAGATGGCTACCCTGGCAAGTACAGCGTTATTGCTCGTCGTAATGGTACACAATGGTATGTGGCTGGTGTAAATGCTACTAAAGAAGTATTGAAACTAAAACTCAATTTGTCTATTATTTCTGGTAAAAAAGTAACACTTTATAACGATGATGCCAGTAAAGTTGCTTACACAAAAGAACTAACTATTGATAAAAATGGAGTGTTTGAAGTAGAAATTCAGCCAAGTGGTGGCTTTGTAATTCAATAGTTTTTTTATTTACTACAACCATGTAAAATGACTATTAAACTAATAATAAATCGACAGATAATGGTGCTTATCTTATCTGTTTTGTTCACAACACTTGCTGCCCAAACCAAGCAAAACTTAAAACTTTGGTACAATACACCATCAGGAAAGGTTTGGGAAAATGCGTTGCCAATTGGTAATGGTAGGCTAGGCGCAATGGTGTATGGCAATGTAGAAACTGAAACCATTCAGCTTAATGAACATACATTGTGGAGCGGCAGCCCAAACAGAAATGATAATCCTTTGCTGCTTGATTCTTTAGCGCAAATACGACAGCTAATTTTTGCTGGCAAACAAAAAGCTGCAGAACAACTGGCCAATAAAGTTTTGATAAGTAAAAAGTCACAAGGGCAAATATTTGAACCAGCTGGTGAGTTGCAATTAGCATTTCCTAATCATCAAAACTATACCAACTATTACAGAGAATTGGATTTGGAAAAAGCTGTTACTAAAACGACTTATGCCGTAAATGGGGTTACTTATACAAGAGAGGTTTTAGCGTCATTTCCTGATAGGGTAGTGGTTATACGTTTAACGGCTGATAAGCCAAAGAGCATTTCTTTTAACGCGTTCTATACCACACCACAACCGAGAGTTACTGTTAAAACGGTGCAATCAAAGCAATTAACTTTTGCAGGTACTACAATAGACCATGAATCTGTAAAAGGTATGGTACGCTATAAAGGCATTGCAGAGTTTAAAGAAGAAGGTGGTTCGCTTTCCTCAACTGATAGTACCATAACTGTTACCAATGCAGATGCTGTTACGATTTACATTTCTATTGCTACCAATTTTAATAACTATTTAGATGTAAGTGGCAATGAAAATGCAAGAGCGGAGGAATATTTGCAAAAAGCAACTGCTAAAACTTTCGCTGATATTTTAAAAGGTCATGTAACAGCTTATCAAAAATATTTTAACAGGGTAAAGCTAGATTTGGGCGTTACCGATGCAGCTAATTTTCCTACTAACGAACGTTTAAAAAACTTCAATTCAACCAACGATCCACAGTTTGCAGCTATTTACTTCCAGTTTGGGCGTTACTTATTGATTTCGTCTTCACAACCGGGCGGCCAACCTGCAAACTTGCAAGGCATTTGGAATAATAAATTACGCCCAGCTTGGGATAGCAAATACACCATTAATATTAACGCAGAAATGAACTATTGGCCTGCTGAAAAAACCAATTTGTCAGAACTGCATGAGCCATTTTTACAAATGGTAAAAGAGATGGCAGTAGTTGGTGAAAAAACGGCTAAAGATATGTACGGTGCAAGAGGTTGGATGGCACATCATAATACCGATATATGGCGTGCCACAGGTGCAGTAGATGGTGCATTTTGGGGCTTATGGAACCAAGGCGGTGGTTGGACGAGTCAGCACCTTTGGGAACATTATTTGTACACAGGCGATAAAGCGTTTTTAGCATCAGTTTACCCTGCATTAAAAGGTGCAGCTTTGTTTTATGTTGATTTTTTAGTAGAACATCCTACCAACCATTACTTAGTCATTAATCCAGATGAATCACCTGAAAATGCACCAAGGGCACACCAAGGTTCTTCACTAGATGTGGGTGTAACTATGAGTAACCAGATTGTGTTTGATGTATTTAGCAATGTGATAAAAGCCGCACAAGTATTAAAAAAAGATGCAGCATTTATTGACACTTTACAACAAATGCGTAGCCGCTTATCGCCTATGCGTATTGGCCAGTATGGGCAGTTGCAAGAATGGTTAGATGACATTGATAGCCCCACAGATAATCACCGTCACATATCACATTTATACGGTTTGTTTCCTTCCAATCAAATTTCAGCGTATCGCACACCGCAATTATTCAGCGCAGCAAAAACTACCTTATTGCACCGTGGTGATGTATCTACTGGTTGGAGCATGGGATGGAAAGTAAACTGGTGGGCGAGAATGTTAGACGGTAACCATGCGTACAAATTAATTCAAGCGCAGTTAACGCCATTGGGTGTAAATAAAGAGGGTGGAGGTACCTACAATAATTTGTTTGATGCGCATCCACCGTTTCAAATTGATGGCAATTTTGGGTGCACATCTGGCATTACCGAAATGTTGATGCAAAGTGCCGATGGTGCGGTGCATTTATTGCCTGCGGTACCAGATGTATGGCAAAAAGAAGGCACCATTACTGGTCTAAAAGCCATTGGCGGCTTTGAAATTGTAAGTATGCAATGGAAAGATAGTAAACTGGTAAAAGCTGTCATTAAATCAAACTTAGGTGGCAATCTTCGTTTACGAGTGCCAAATGCAGTTGCGTTAAATGGTGGGTTATTAAAAAATGCGACTGGTAAAAATGCTAATCCATTTTATCAGGTTACAGAAACGGCTACACCAATTATTTCTGCGAAAGCAAATATTGCATTACTCAACCTACAGCCAACAGTGGTGTACGATGTAGCAACCCAAGTAGGTAAAACCTACACGTTTATTTCAAAATAAATCATATGATTGTCGTAAAAAAAATAACGGCTTTTGCATTGGTAGTTTTATTGTTTGGTAAAGCTAGTTTTGCCCAAAATATTAAGCTGGTAAATCCTATTTTAAGTGGCTTTTATCCTGACCCAAGTATTGTGAAAGTAGATAAGGATTACTATTTAGTCAACTCTACGTTTTCCTATTTTCCTGGGCTGCCTGTGTGGCACAGTAAAGATTTAAAAAACTGGAAACAAATTGGCAATGTGATTAGTCGCACTTCACAAATGGACTTTTTGGGTGAACGTATGACAAGGGGTTTATTTGCGCCAGGTATTAGTTATAACAAAGGCACATTCTATGTAACCTGCACCGATATTGACCATGAAGGCAATTTTGTAGTAACGGCTAAAAATCCCGCAGGGCCTTGGAGTAATCCTGTAAAATTACCACAGGTAAAAGGAATCGATCCATCTATATTTTTTGATGAGGATGGTAAAGCATATATCGTGTACAACAGCGATGCACCCAATTACAAGCCATTATATTCTGGCCACAGAACCATTAAAATGTACGAGATAGATCCAATCAGTTTAAAAACGACTCGGGAAGAAAAAATATTAGTAAATGGTGGTGTAGATATTACCAAAAAGCCCGTGTGGATTGAGGGGCCGCATATTCTTAAAAGAAACGGTTGGTATTATTTGTATGCAGCAGAAGGTGGTACATCTGTTAATCACTCAGAAGTAGTATTGCGTAGTAAAAAAGTTTGGGGGCCATTTGTTCCTTATGAGAAAAACCCAATATTAACGCAGAGAGATTTACCAGCAGATAGAAAAAATCCCATTACATCCACAG
>JAAFHG010000684.1 GCA_013297585.1 Chitinophagales bacterium | reverse complement strand
ACGATGGTACTAAAAAGAATAAGTTTTTCAACCTGCCGTTGGATATTGCAAAGGCAAATAGTTTAGCAAGCAACTGGACGCTTGTGCACGTAATTAACGAAGAAAGTCCGTTTTACAACTTATCAAAAGAAGATATTGATAATGCCAATGTTGAGATTTTGATTCTCATTCAAGGCTTTGACGAAAGCTTTGCCAATACGGTTATTTCTCGTGGTAGTTATGTGGCTAGCGAATTTGTATATGGCGCTAAATTTTTACCTATGTACCACCCAAATAAAAACAACACAGGTACTATTTTAGAGCTTGACAAGCTTGATGCTTACGAAGAAATGATACTACCACAAGAGTAATAGAACGTAGATTAAAAGGATTGGATGGATTTACTAGATTGTACTTTAAAAACCTACATTAAAAATCCGTGTAAATCCATTCAATCTATATCATCCGTGTTCTAATTCCTTTTCTATTTTTCTTTCGGCTTTCTTTTAATAGGCTTGCCATATTTCTTCATCATCTTTTCTTTGTAGCTCACTTTTACTGTGATTCGCTTTTTATTCTTATCCTTTTTCTCATGAAACGCAGGGCCTTTTTCTTCTTTCTTTGGCAGCTTCACCAAATGCGTTTTCATCTTAATTTTCGGTTTCTCATCCTCAGTTAATACATCCGAAATCACCAAACCTTCTGGCAAATCCAATATTGGCACTTGATAGTTCATCAAGGCTTCAATTTTATCCTGATTGTCCTTTTCTCGCTCAGTAATAAAACTTATTGAAATACCTTTTTTATCAGCTCTACCAGTTCTACCTATGCGGTGAATATAGTTTTCTGGCACTTCAGGCATGTCAAAATTAATCACGTGTGTTACTTCAGAAATATCCAAACCACGTGCTATAATATCTGTGGCAATAATAAATCTGTATGTACCATTTGTAAACTGATTCACGGTATTAAAACGGTGGTTCTGCTCTTTATTTGAGTGTATCACACCTACCCTTTCAGGAAATTCAGCTTTCAGTTCTTCGTACAAATCATCAGCTAGGCTTTTAGTAGCTACAAACACCAATACTTTGCTCATGTCTTCGTTTTGCGTTAGCAACTGAATCAGCAAATTAACCTTGGTGTAAAAGTTGGGCACTTTGTAAGCCGTCTGAATTATATTCTCAAGCGGTGTACCTGTAGGCGCAGCTTCTATGCGTTCTGGCGCATTAAAGTAGGTGTTCATCAGCATTTCTACATCACCAGTTATGGTGGCAGAAAACATTAAATTCTGACGCTTTTGTGGCAACAAATCCAATATCGCTTTCAACTGTGTTCTAAACCCAAGATTCAACATTTCATCCACCTCATCTATCACCAAACGCTTAATGGCTTTGGTTTTAAATGATCCATCGTACATTAAATCTATCAATCTACCAGGCGTAGCCACCAGCACATCCATGCCTTCTGACACTTCTAGTTTTTGCGTATTAATATTTACACCACCATAAATACCCACCACAGCCACATTCATATATGTGGTTAGTTTTTTCACCGCTTCTACCACCTGAACCACCAATTCTCTAGTAGGCACAATTATCAAAATTTGCGGTGCCGTGTCTTTACTAAATTTCCATTGGCGCAAGCAAGGCAGCAAGTAAGCAAATGTTTTACCAGTACCAGTTTGCGCAATACCACACACATCTCTACCGCCCATTACCACCGGAAAAGCCCTCGCCTGAATAGTAGTTGGCCTTGTATAACCAAGGTCGTTTAAGGCATTTAATAAAGATGTGCTTAAATTTAAATCACTAAAAGTCATAATTATTTGTTCAACACATAGACACATAGGCACATAGTTTTTAAAACTAATTTCCTTTCGTCTATGCTATTTTAATCAATATTTTCCTTACCAAACGGCGTTTTCTTTGTGCCTTATGTGCCTATGTGGTAAATTTTATTGGCGGTGAAGGTAGCTTTTAAAAAGCGATTCTTATTTTCTGATATATTGAAGGATGTTTGAGGGCCTTGTTTACCAGCTTCTGAAGTACTATGATGCTTCGGTGTAGCCTGTGCTGAGGTTACGAAGCATCTA
>JAAFHG010000297.1 GCA_013297585.1 Chitinophagales bacterium | reverse complement strand
GCCTTATTTTTATGCCGCTACGGTATTAAAAGAAGAACCTTTAGTAGCTACTGCAGCCGAAGAATTTTTGCCAAAATACTCACCTGATGGTAAAGAAGTAGCTTATCTAGAAAATAGAAATGTGCTTAAAGTGTACAATATTGCTAGCAAGCAATCTCGCACCATTATACCTAAAGGCCATAATTATAGTTATCGTGATGGTGATTTAAATTTTCATTGGAGCCCTGATGGTAAATACTTATTGGCAGATGATGACTACTTTGGTTTTGGTGGTTCTCATGCGGCAGTAATTAAAGCCGATGGTTCTGGTAAAATAGAACACCCAATAAACAGTGGCTTTGGTGAAGACAACCCTAAATGGGCGATGGATGGCAAGTTAATGACTTGGGTAAATAATAAAGAAGGCCGCCGTTCTATTGCGTTTCAAGGTAATAGAGAGGTAGATATTTATGGTGCATTTTTAGACCAAGCTGCTTACGACCAATTCAAATTATCTAAGGATGATTATACTTTATGGAAAGAAAAATCAACCCCTGAAAAGAAAGATACGGCTGCTACTAAAAAAGATTCTACTAGTAAAAAATGGTCACCAGATTTTACAGGTATTGATAACAGACGTGTACGCTTAACCATCAATAGCTCATCTATTAGCGATTATGCAGTAACACCCGATGGTAGCAGAATGTACTACTTAGCAGCATTTGAAAAAGGCTACGACCTTTGGGTAACCGAACCTCGCACAAGAGATACTAAAATTTTAGCCAAACTTGGCGGTAGCCCTAGCGGTATAGAAATGAGTAAAGATGGTAAAGCCGTATTTGTAACCAATAATGGTAGCTTGGTAAAAATAGATGAAACGGGTAAGCCGACACCTATCAGCATCTCTAGCGAAATGGTGCTTGATGCAGCCAAAGAAAGAGCCTATATTTTTGAACATTGCTGGCGCCAAGTAAGAGAGAAGTTTTACGACCCAAAAATTCATGGTATAGACTGGAAAATGTATAAAGATACTTACGCTAAGTTTTTACCACACATCAGTAATAACTACGACTTTCAAGAACTACTAAGTGAAATGCTAGGTGAGCTAAATGGCTCGCACACAGGTGGTAGATACAGCCCTCAAATGCAAAACCCTGATGTAACCGCAGCCCTTGGCTTGCTATACGATGAAACCTACACAGGCAATGGCCTTAAGGTAACCGAAGTAATTGCTGGCGGCCCGCTAGATAAAGCAAGTAGCAAGGTAAAAGCAGGCTGCATTATTGAAAAAATAGACGGTGAAACGCTGGTAAATACAGAAGATTGGGCGAAATGTCTAAACCGTAAAGTGGGTAAAAATACCTTGCTAAGTGTGCTAGATACCAAAACCAATACACGCTTTGAAGAAGCTGTAAAACCAATATTATTTGCTGAAGAAAGCGCCTTAATGTACAAACGCTGGACAACCATGATGTATAACCTAGTAGACAAACTAAGTGGTGGCAAAGTGGGCTATGTACACGTACAAGGTATGAACGATGGTAGCTACCGCACTACCATAGATGAAGTAATGGGCCGCAATAAAAACAAAGAAGCCTTAATAGTAGACACCCGCTTTAATGGTGGTGGCTGGCTACACAACGATTTAAACACCTTTTTAAGTGGTAAATCCTACCTGCGTTTTGCACCGCAAGGCAACCCTGTACCACCTACAGAACCTATGGATAGATGGAGTAAACCAAGCTGCGTGGTAATGAGCGAGGGCAACTATAGCGATGCCTTTATTTTCCCTTATGTGTATAAGGATAATGGTATAGGTAAACTAATAGGTATGCCGGTGCCTGGTACTGGTACGGCTGTATGGTGGGAAACACAAATAGACCCTACCATTGTATTTGGTATACCAATGATAGCTACCATAGGTAAAGAAAACCGCCCTACAGAAAACCTACAAGTTGAGCCAGATATAAAAGTGCTGTTGCCTTACGAAGATTTCTTAAACGGTAAAGACACGCAAATAGAAGCAGCGGTGAAGGAAATGTTAAAGACGATTGGCAAGTAGTGAGTGGAGAATGATGAGGAGGCAGTAGTGAGGAGTAAGTAGTAAGAAGATGATAGATAACAGATAATGGCAATAAAAACCGCCCGAAGTACAATTTGCTTCGGGCGGTTTTATGTAAGGATTAACCAATAGTTACTGCAATTTTTTATTTGAAAATACCAAAAAATAATATGTTTTAAATATTTGTGTGGTATATTGCACCTAGAAATAAATCGTAACCCGTATTATATGTTTATTTTTATATTTTAATTAGTGCCTGCAATATTGTAGGGCGAAGCTTAACTTGTGGGCTCCCGATTTTTATAGGCACTACCATCGCCAATGTTTAAAGTTTTAGCGAATACTTATATGGAAAAATACATTTTTTTAAGTTTAATGCTTCTACAATCCCTATGTTTTGGACAAAAAAAGGGAACTCCCAAAACAGATTTTAATACACTTTTTGTTTGTATTGATAGTATCTCATATAAGCAATTATACCAAAGCAAATACATTAAAGACACTTTGTTTTTCTGTAGAGAAATACAGCAAGAAACAAATACAGATGCTTACACTGGAAAATATTTAATTGGTGAGTCAGCAACAATAGAATTTTTTCAACCAAAAAACACGGACAAAATTGGTGACCATTTGGGCGATTGGGGAGTTGAATTTAAAACAAGAAAAATTGATATTCTTGATGAGATTATAGAGAGATCTAAAATTCTTAAGTTTAGTGTTGATACATCTACCACCAAAACAGTTTTAGACAGTTTGCTAGTGCCTTGGTATAGAGCACTAAGTATAAAGCATCCAAAAAATGAACTAACAATTTTGGAGTATGAAGTAGACTTTTTGCTGAGTTTAGGTTTTTCCAAAAGGCAAATAAGCAGGTCTATGTCATTTAAGGAATATAATAATATTTTGTCCAACGAAAAAAAATATCCAAGGCAATTTGCAACGGTAACATATATTAAAATGTATGCGGATAGAAAAATGATTGAGAACTTACAAAAATTTGCAATACTAAATAATTGTAAAAAGTTGAAAAATAAGTTTATAAGTGATGAAATGACAATTGAATATAAAGAAGTTGATGATTTACCAGAGTTTTCAATTCAAGAGATTGGTATATCATTATTGAGCGAGCAAAAATTTCGTGTTGAAAGAGTTAGTGAAAATCTTTATATAAAAGTTAATGGTAAAAAGGCAAGCTTAATTTTTAATAAATAAACTTATAACTTATTGTAATATATTGCAACGTTTACCTACGAGATACTCTCATATTTGATGAACAACCTGGTTGGTAGTTGCATGTACACAAGTAATTGTTGCAGTAATGCTTAAACGATATGAGTTTGGCTACACTCTGTAATTAACAGTAGCTACGGGTAGCCGAAAACGGGATAGAGTAGGCAGCAAGCAAATAAAAAATTATTGATTATGAAAAAACTATTAATGGTATTAAGCATTGTAATGATTGCTTTAGCAATGGGCTGTAAAAAAAGTGACAGTAATTGCACACTAGATGCCACTAGTATTTTAGGGGCCTATAAAATTACAGCATTAACCTATCAAGCTACCGCAACTAGTACTGTAGATGACGAGTTTGCATTTATGCCTGCTTGTCAAAAAGATAATATACTTACCTTCTTATCTAACGGTACTTACACCTACGCAGAAGGTGCTACAAGTTGTACACCCTCAACAGCAGATTCAGGTATTTGGAGTCTCAGCGGTAGTACGCTTACATTAGATGGTGGCACTAATACTACCACTTTTAATTGTACTACTTTGGTAATTAAAAGTACAGGTACTACAGATATTGGAACTATTACTTTAGTAAAGCAATAAGTTAGTTTAGCACCATAAGTGTTCGAAACATCTAATTAATATGCCATAGGCACAAATCGTTAGTAGTAATTTAGGTAATATATCTTTCAGACGTGCCTTTAGGTAAGCGATAAAGGCGCTTTTATATTAAAATATTGCGTACCTAAAGGCACGCTAAAAAAAATTTATGTTAGGTTCTACCGATATACTGTCCTTACAGGACTTTGATAAGTAAAGGTTTCGAACACTTATGGTTGAGCACTGGTGCGAGTGTTCCGCTAGGTTCACTCGTGCCTAATAGACCATCCGATTTGCAATCGGGTGCCGGATGTCGTTTTTCCAGTCGCAGACTGGATTGTTTAGTTTATCACTAGTGATTCTTTCAGGAACACTAGCGCTAGTTAGAATTTATAAAAGATTTTATGCAATTTAAACTCTCCGCCACCATCAAAATATTATTCGTATTTGCTGCTTTTTGCTGTGGCAATCTATGGGTTTATGCTAAAGCTACCTTCTGGCTTTAGGTGGCACGATAAAGAATTGCATAGTGCTTTCTACTTTTAGCGGCAGCATTTTTAAACATATTGTTAGCCAAGCGCAACCCCATTATTCACGCAGTTTTGTTTGTGGGATTATATGCTTTTGGCGTAGCTATTGAGTACGCACAAGAATATTCTAACAAATTACTGCACAAAAGAATCCACGGCAGATTTGACATAGAAGATGTATATGCTAATGTGCGAGGCTTGGTATTGTTTTCGGCAATATCGCTAGTGTATGCAGCAGGGGCATTTGTGTATAAGCAACTAAATAATAAGGTGGCGGGTTAATGGAACACTGATGACAAAGATTGGATAGATGTTCACTGATTTTTGTTTACATGAAATTGCGTTCAAACATCTTTTTTATCCATTCAATCAGCCTTATCCGTGTGCCATTTTTTTACCTCACCACACCAATAGAACCCTCGCTACTAGGTATTAACTCGTACACAAATTGTGGTTGTATGTCATTTTCGGTGCGGTGCGAAACGTACAAAATAGCCGTGCTACTTTCCGCAGCAATTTTATTAATCAGGTTACTTAACACTGTTACATTATCATCGTCTAAACCTTCGGTGGGTTCATCTAAAATTAATAGTGGCGGGTGTTTTACCATGGCACGTACTATTAAAGCCATGCGCTGCTGACCTAAGGATAATTTACAGAAAGGCGTGTTTTTTAACTGCGTCATACCTATTAGCGCAAGCCAATCATTCGCTAGTTTCAATTGCCCATCGCTTGGTAAATGGTATAAGCCAATAGAATCGAAAAAGCCGCC
>JAAFHG010000444.1 GCA_013297585.1 Chitinophagales bacterium | reverse complement strand
TGGTATGTACACATTTGTACGTTGGGGTTATATTTTTATAGCACCACCATTGTGTATTACTAGAGAGCAAGTTGATGAAGGTTTGGCAATTATTAGCGAAGCTATAAAAATTGCTGATGAGAGCATTATTTAGAACACGGATGACACAGATTGAATTGATTTTCACTGATTTGCTTTAGATTGTTTGTAAATTTATCAGCAATGAAATATGAAGAATTAACCGAGCAAATTATAAAAGCTTTTTACAAAGTTTATAACACACTTGGGTATGGTTTTTTAGAAAAGGTGTATGAGAATGCTTTGACAATTGAGTTAAAGAAATATGGATTTGAAGTAGAGCGGCAAAAGAGTATTTGTGTTTATTATGATGATGTTGAAGTTGGTGTTTATTATGCCGATGTTGTTGTTAACGATGTTGTGATAGTTGAGCTAAAAGCGTCAGAAACACTAGTTGAAGAACACGCTATTCAGCTAGTAAATTATTTGAAAGCGACAGATATAGAAGTTGGATTATTACTAAATTTTGGTAAAAAACCAGAAGTAAAACGTAAAGTGTTTGATAATAATTTTAAATAAATTGGTAACACTCAAATAGAATCTGTGTGAATCTATTTAATCAGTGTTATCCGTGTTCAAAAATCCAAAACATGCAATCTTCATCTCTATATTCAGAAGACTTAGCCCCAGTGCCTGCATCAAAGCGCACATGGCACACTTGGAATTATGCAGCCTTATGGATAAGCATGAGCTTATGCATACCTACCTACATGCTTGCAAGTTCGCTAATTGAAGGCGGTATGAATTGGTGGCAAAGTATTTTAACTATTTTCCTTGGCAATGTTGTGGTGCTTATTCCTATGATATTAAACGGTCATGCAGGTGCAAAATATGGCATTCCTTTTCCAGTATTTGCAAGAGCGAGTTTTGGTACAAGTGGTGCAAATATTCCTGCAATGCTACGAGCAATTGTAGCTTGTGGTTGGTTTGGTATTCAAACATGGATTGGCGGTTTTGCCATTTACCAAATGCTGCGTTTATGGATACCTGCGTTAGAAACCTTGCCACAAATTTTTCCTACTTCATTTGGGCTACAAACTGGCCCAGCTATTACGTTTGTTTTGTTTTGGTTGTTGAATATGTACATGGTGTACTTGGGTGTTGAGAGTATTAAAAAACTCTTAGTATTCAAGGCCTTCTTCCTGCCTCTTGCAGCTTTGGCGTTATTGTTTTGGGCCATTTCTGCAGGGCATGGATTAGGGCCAATTTTGCAACAACCATCTAAGTTTGCTAGTACAGCAAGTTTCTTCCATTTCTTCTTTCCTGCACTTACAGGCATGGTGGGTTTTTGGGCTACGCTATCTTTAAACATACCAGATTTTACACGTTATGCCGTTAACCAAAATGCACAAATAAAAGGACAGATTATTGGCCTGCCACCATCTATGACCATTTTTAGTTTTATAGGTGTGGTGGTTACTTCTGCTACTACCATTATTTATGGCACTACCATTTGGGATCCTTTGGTATTAGCAGGTAAGTTTGAAAGCAAATTGCTTGTAAGTGTTGCTATGATTGCAGTTGCGATATCAACACTAGCTACAAATATTGCAGCAAATATTATCAGCCCGGCAAACGATTTTGCTAATCTAGCGCCTTCAAAAATTAATTTTAGAACAGGTGGTTATATTACTGGCGTTATTGGTATTTGTATTTTTCCTTGGAAATTAATTGCAGACCCAAGCGGTTATATTTTCACATGGTTGGTAGGTTATTCAAGCTTACTTGGGCCTGTTGGTGGCATTATGATTGCTGATTATTATTTCATAAGAAAGCAAACTTTAGAGGTAAATGATTTATACAGTAGCAAAGGTATTTACAGCTTTAAAAACGGCTTTAACAATGCAGCAATTATTGCTTTAATTTTAGGTATATTGCCTAATGTTCCTGGCTTTTTTACCACTATCAAAGTGTTTAGCGAAACTGCATTTCCTGCATGGCTAAATGGTTTGTATAGTTATGCTTGGTTTATAGGTTTTGCGGTAAGTGGTTTGGTTTATTATTTATTGATGAAGAAGAAGTAACGTAATAGGTTTTTGGGGGACGAGCTTTAGTGTTTCTATGTAACTTTAGTTGCGTCGCACACTTCAACTGTTGAATATGTTTGAGCAAATAGCCACAGCGACTAAACGGCACCACGAAATCACAACGTTGTGAAACTTCGTGTTCGTTGTGTCGTTGTGGTTTAAAAAAATATCTATGAGTATCTTAATTAAAAATGGGAGAATTATTACTGCTACCGATGATTATGTAGCTGATGTTTTCATTGAAGGTGAAACTATTACTGCCATTGGTAAAAACTTAAACGTTACGGCCGATGAAATAATTGATGCTACTGGTAAATTGGTAATGCCTGGTGGTATCGATCCGCATGTGCATTTAGACATGCCTTTTATGGGTACTTATAGCAGCGATAACTACGAAACAGGTACACGTGCAGCTTTGTATGGTGGTACTACAACCGTGATAGATTTCATTTTGCAAAAGCAAGGCAATAGTTTACAATCGGCATTACAAGAATGGAAAAGCAGAAGCGATAATAATGCTGTTGGTGATTACAGTTTTCACATTGCTGTTACCGATTTTAACCCAGATACTAAAAAAGAAATTCAGCATTTTATTGAGGAAGAAGGCATTACATCTTTCAAAACCTTTATGGCTTACAAAGGTGCATTAATGATTGATGATAGGCAGATGATAGGCTTAATGCTAGAAGTAAAAAAGCATGGTGGTTTAATAAATGTTCATGCTACCAACGGTGACATGATTGACTATCTTATAGCCAAGCATAAAGCAGAAGGTAAGCTAGCGCCGTTGTATCATTATTTATCGCAACCAGAAGTAACAGAAGCTGAAGCAAGTGGTCGCTTTTCTGATATGGCTAACTATACAGGTTGCCCTGGTTATATTGTACACCTTACTTGTGAGGGTGCTTTAAATGCAGTACGTAATGCTACAAGGCGCAACCAAAAAGTGTTTGTAGAAACTTGTATTCAATACTTAGTTTTAGATGCTAGCTTATACGAACAAAACTTTGAAGGTGCTAAGTGGGTAATGAGCCCACCTTTGCGTGAAAAGAAAGACCAAGCAACCTTGTGGGCTGGCATTAATCAAGGCTTGGTGCAAGTAGTAGCTACAGACCATTGCCCTTTTATGTGGGAACAAAAATTGATGGGCAAAGATGATTTCTCTAAAATACCTAATGGTCACCCA
>JAAFHG010000274.1 GCA_013297585.1 Chitinophagales bacterium | reverse complement strand
TTTTTCACCTTGCCAGCTCATTACCAAGGCGTTAGGTGCTAAACCGCCTTCTAGTATTTCATCCCAACCCATCATTAATCTGCCTTTTGCGTTAATCATTTTTTCAATGCGGTGAATAAAATAACTCTGTAATTCATCTTCATTTTTAAGGCCTTCTTTCTTCATTAAGTCTTGGCAAAAAGCCGATTCTTTCCACCATTTTTTACTACACTCATCACCACCAATATGTATATATTTACCCGGAAATAAATCTATCACTTCGTTAAATACATTTTGCAGAAACGTAAATGTACCTTCGGTTGGGCTCAATACATTGTTTACTTTATCAAACGTGCCCCAAGTTTGCCCCACTTCTTGAAGAATATTTGGTGTGGTAGATAGCTCAGGATAAGCTGCAAGCGCTGCTAAACTGTGACCAGGTACATCAATTTCTGGTACAATGGTTATAAATCTATCAGCAGCATATTGTACCACTTCTTTTATTTGTGCTTGTGTGTAAAAACCACCGTAGTAAATACTATCGTTGCCTGTACCAGGATAGCGACCAATAATGGTACCTTTTCTAAAACCACCAACACTAGTCAACTTGGGGTATTTTTTAATTTCAATGCGCCAGCCTTGGTCATCTGTTAAATGCCAATGGAAATAATTCATTTTATGCAGCGCAATAAAATCGATGTATTGTTTTACATAATCAACACCAAAAAAATGGCGGCTCACATCTAAATGCATACCACGATACATGAAATTAGGTGCATCGGTAATGTTAAGACATGGCAGTAGGAATTTCTGATTTGAGACCCGATAGCTATCGGGTTGAGATTTTTGAATGGGTAGCAATTGTAACAGGCTTTGCATACCATAAAATGTACCTTCTTGTCCATCGCCTATAACAGTTACAGCTTTGGGTGAAATATTTAACGTATAAGTTGGTCCATTTTCAGCTTTTTTTGAAAAAAAACTGATATAGTTATCAGTGGCTTTTTTGGCTACAGGCAACTGAAAGCCGTAAAATTTTTTCAAATAGCCATTAAAAAAGTTGGCAGTCTTTTCTTCAAGATCATTACTGTAAACAATGGTTGTGGTTTTAGATAGGGTAAAATTGCCCTTGGTTACCTGCAATTGGTTGGGCTTTGGAATAATATTGATGGTTTGTGCTTGACTATTAATAACACAAATAGCAAACAAAGTGGCAATAATTCGTCTCATTAGGTGGCATTTTATAAATAATGAAGATAAGCAAGAAGCAGCTATCTCAATTACCATTCGTGCAAATACACGCAAAAAATATGAACTACTGTTTTATTGGATTTTTTAAAGAAAACGATAACTACTTATGCGATAGTCACATTATAATTTTTACAATTATAATGTATAGCAGTGCTATATTTTTGTTGCTTCATATGAAATTACCTTGAGAATTCATTAACTGCTTTCACCAAATCTCTAGCTACAAATGGTTTGGTGAGGTAGGCTTGTGCACCTAAAGCCATGCCTTTTTCTTTGTCGTTTACATCAGCCCAAGCAGTAAGAAATATAAAAGGGATATGCTGTGTAGCAGGGTTGCTACGTAGTTGTGTAATTACATCGAATCCATTTAAGCCTTCCATCATTACGTCACAAACAATAATATTGGGTAGTTCACTAGCTAGTACAAGCCCCTGTTCGCCATTACTAGCTTGTAATACTGTAAAGCCACACAAGCCTAGTATAGAACTGATATTTTGCAACAAATTCTCTTCATCTTCAATTACTAAAACAGTTATTGGTGTGTGCATATTTCTTGCCTTTTAGAAAAATATATCTCGCAGAAATCGCCGAAACCGCAGATATTTTTCTGTGTATTCTGTAAATTCTGCGAGCAAAATTACACTTTATGATACGGCAATTTTACCGAGAAAATAGTACCCGCATCTAGCTTACTTTTTATGGTAATGTTACCACCATGTTGCTGTACAAAATATTTTACCACTACTAAACCCATACCTGTACCTGCAATATTTACTACATTTCTGCCACGAGAAAAAGAGGCAAACAATTTCAAAATATCTTCTTTGTGAATACCAATACCAGCATCTACAACAGAAATTGTTACATAACTATTGCTATAGCGCACACGCAATGTAGGCGCAGGTTTATTGCTAGAATATTTAAAAGCATTGTCTATCAAATTCTGCAAAATATGTCGCAGCATTTTAGTATCTACTGCTATTGGTTGTACTTTGCCTTTAGTAGCCCTGATCAATTGTCTACCATCTTTCCAAGGATTATAGGATGTGGCTGCTATGGTATTTATGAAAACAGATAAATCTGTTGCTTCTGCATGAAAGTCAATTCTACCAGCTTCTATTTTGCTTACCATCAGTAAGTCGTTCATAAAAGCAGTCATGCGTTCAACTTCAGTAATTATTTGTGTTGTAAATGGTGTAATGTCGCTTGCAGGTTTACCCACTTCAAGCATCATTTGTATAATTTCAGCACCAGAAGATATAACGGCCAGAGGTGTACGCAATTCATGCGATACCATATTTACAAAAGCCGACTTTAAGTCGTTCAACTCTTTTTCACGCTTTACCACCTCAAGCAGGTTTTCCTCAAGGTGTACTTCTTTGGTAATATCGTTTAAAATTGCCACTATGCCTTTATCGTTTGTAGGGCTTTTTATGCCTTCGGTTATATGATACTGAAACCATTTTTTACTACCATCTTTCTGCGCAAAGTGCAACCTGCCTTTGGCATTGCTTGTAGTGTTACTAAGCACCGCAAATGCTTGCTTGTAAAACTCGTAATTTTTAATCCCTATTAAGCCAAACAAGGTTTCATGCTCGGCATTGTTACCAAAATCTTCCCATACTTTATTTAAAAAGTCTATCCGCAGTTGGTCATCTGTCATTACTACCACCTCACTTAAGTGGTTCAATACATGGGTATAGCTAGCAATAGTTTGCTGCAATACTTGCGCACTTTGTTTAGTAGCAGTAATATCAATACTATATTTTACAACATAGGTATTAAGGTCATCATTAGTAGATATGGGATATAAAGCATGCTGCCACCAAGTGCTACTACCATCTTTTGCTGTTCGCTCTTCTTCAAAGCGTACTGCAGTTTGCTGGTCTACTACTTGGTTAAAACATTCGGCTTCTTGTAAAGCCATATTGGTAGGTAAATTGTAAAAATTACTATACTCAAGCGATGTTTTGCCAATAATAAATTTACGTTTCTCTGCATTTGATAGACTTATTTTATTGACGAATAAATAACGTTGTTCCGCATCAAAAATTGCAATAGGCACCGAAATTGTTTCCAACACCTTTTCAAAAACAGGCAGCAAATGCACGTTGCTAGCTTTGGCTACATGCGCAATGGTAAGGGGTTTGTATAGCCACAAATGGCCAGTGATGGCATTATTAATAATCAATGGAAAATAATCTCTTAAATAGGTAGTACCATCGTAAAGCACCACTTTTTCTTGCGATACAGGTTTGGCTTCTTCTATAATCTCTTCTACGCGGTAAATAAACTTTGAAGGATTTTTAAACAAAAAGCTTGACGCAAAGCCGCTGTTTGCAGTAGGCTTACCCACTAGCTCTTCTGGCAATATTGCAAGCTTAAATAATTGGCAAAAGCTAAGATTAACAAACTCAATATGTCTATCTGCTGTTTCAATCAACACAGCATCAGCCAAGCTATTGAATATTAGCTGCTGCCTCTGATTATATATTAAATTTTTATATATATTTGATACATCCATTCAGTTTCTAGTAATTATTTCCGCAGCACTTTGGCTATCAACTCAGACTTGGTACGAACACCCATTTTAAAATACACGTTTTTCAAATGGTCGTTTACCGTAGTAGCCGATATACCTAATGCAATAGCAATCTCTTTATAAGTAAGCCCTTTTAAAAGCTCGTTTACCACACCGTTTTCCCTTGGCGTAAGGTTAGCTGTGTTATCCTCAAAACGTTCTTGTGGCTTATGAATTTTTCTAAACAATTTCATAGCCACATCTGGCGTAATCAATGCACCGCCACTTCTTATAATGTCAATATTCTTTCGTAGCTCGTCTATTTTAAATGGCTTTAATAAATAACCATTTGCACCACGTTGAATACAATCGAATATTACAGCTTCATCATCGTTACCAGTTATCACCACCAAATGCGCATCAGCCCATTTTTCTCTGATAAACGTGATCCCTTCTAAACCAGAAATACCAGGCAAACCAAGGTCTATAAACACTACAAATGGCTCGTCTAGCGTTGCTCTTTTTTCTAAAAAATCTTCCATACTATTACATGAAAAAGTAATGAGCAAATCTTTTTCAAGTTCAATAAACGCTTCTAAGTTTCTTCTTAGCGAACGGTCGTCTTCTATTATAGCTACTGTAATCATGGTTTAAAATTAAGTAGTTTCAAATAGGGTATTGGACTTTAAAAACGAGGCTTGTTAGCTATTATAATTTTTCTAAAAGGATTAGATTTTCAAAAATTGGTTTTTCAAAGGATATTGAACTCAAGGGCGCTTTTTAAATTTGGGCTTTACAGCTATTGGATAATAGGTTTCAGCTTTTCTTGGATATTGAACCTTTTTAATTCATCAATTGGTTCATTAGTTCTTCTACAATTTGGATTTTTTTTAATTAAAAGTGCCCTTTGGTTTTGTTCTAGGATATTGGATACTTAGTTGCTTTTTTAAGGGTTATTAAATCTTGGTTTTTATATAGGATATTGGATATAATTTTTTTATTTTCCGGTGTTTGAAAAGCTTGTTTTCATAGGGTACTTTTTAACAACGGGCTTAAGAATATTGGATTTTATTCGCTGGTAAGGCATTGGCTTTCTGGATATTTAACGATGTAAAAATGTTTCGTTTCATGACAATAAAAAACCCCTCAAATGAGGGGTATATGTTTTGTACGAATAAAATGAGACTTTTTAATGCTTAAACATGCGCCAAAAGTCGAGGCCTAGTGCGTAAGCCATTAAACTTAATAACAGCACCATACCACCTATTTGTGCATATTCCATAAACTTATCACTTGGCTTACGTCCTGTAATCATTTCTATAATACAGAACAATGCATGACCACCATCCAAAGCAGGTATTGGTAGTATATTCATGAAGGCCAAAATGATAGAGAAAATGGCTGTTAATTCCCAGAAACGCTGCCAAATCCAAACACTAGGAAATGTTTTTGTAATACTCACTACACTGCCTAAACTGTCATTTGGATTTACTTCGCCAGTAAATATTTTTTTAATGCCAGCAATATACTTGGTTAAGGTTTCTTTACATCTTTCAACACCAACTGGTATAGCTTGTGCAAATGTGTATTTAATAGTTTCGTAAGCAAAAAACTGATCGGGTGTTTTTGTAAAATAACCAAGTTTTCCATCTTTTAAAGTCAGCTTAGTAGTTACGGTGTCTTTCCCTCTTAAAAAGCGAATGGTTATCGTTTCATTTTTTAGCTTTTTAGCGGCTGCCACCACTTCGTTATAATAAGCTGTTGGTTGATTATTGATACTAATAAATTGGTCGCCTTTTTGCATAGTACCTTCTACAATTTTAGCAGTTGTGCTTACAGAATCTACCACCGCAGGAAAGCGAATGGCAACAAAATCTGCATTACCGCCATCTTTC
>JAAFHG010000585.1 GCA_013297585.1 Chitinophagales bacterium | reverse complement strand
TTCGTAGCTGCTGTGGTTAGTCCACAATTCAATTTGAGCCAATGTTTGGTTACTGAATGAATTACTCATTACAAAACTTGGGTGGCCAGTAGCACAACCTAAGTTAACCAAACGGCCTTCTGCCAACACAATAATATCTTTACCTTTAATGGTGTATTTATCTACTTGTGGTTTAATGGTATCTTTAGTAGAGCCATACGTTTTATTTAACCAAGCCATATCAATTTCTGTATCAAAGTGGCCAATGTTACACACAATGGCACCGTGTTTCATCGATTCAAAATGACGACCAACTACAATATCTTTATTACCTGTTGTGGTAACAATAATGTCTGCAATTTTAACGGCGTTATCCATTTTTTGAACAGCATAACCATCCATTGCCGCCTGAAGAGCACATATAGGATCAATTTCAGTTACAATTACGCGCACACCTTGTGAGGATAAAGATTGTGCAGAACCTTTTCCAACATCACCATAACCAGCAACAACAGCAACTTTACCAGCCATCATAATATCTGTGGCTCTGCGAATAGCATCTACCAAAGATTCGCGACAGCCATACTTATTGTCAAATTTAGATTTTGTAACCGAATCGTTTACGTTAATAGCCGGAAGTAACAAAGTACCTTTAGCCATACGTTCGTATAAACGGTGTACACCTGTTGTTGTTTCTTCCGATAAACCTTTAATACCAGCCGCTAGTTCAGGAAATTGGTCAAACACCATGTTTGTTAAATCACCACCATCATCTAAAATCATATTCAATGGTTTGCGGTCTTCGCCAAACCAGAGTGTTTGCTCAATACACCAATCAAATTCCTCAGCGGTCATCCCTTTCCAGGCATATACTTGAATACCAGCAGCAGCAATAGCAGCAGCTGCGTGGTCTTGTGTAGAAAATATATTACATGAGCTCCAGGTTACCTCAGCACCCAATTCTTTTAGTGTTTCAATTAATACAGCTGTTTGAATAGTCATGTGTAAGCAACCAGCAATGCGTGCACCCTTTAACGGTTTTGATGCCCCGTATTCTTGGCGAAGTGCCATTAAACCCGGCATTTCGGCTTCTGCTAATTTAATTTCTTTACGACCCCATTCTGCTAACGAGATATCTTTTACTTTGTAAGATGTGTACTTTGTTGCTGTAACTGACATGATTATTGGTTTTTAAATTTATTTTAAAGGAATACAAAGATAAACTTTAAGTTTGTATTTCTCAAAAAATAGTTCGTGCTTAACATTCAGAAAATAAACAGCCATATATCCATAGCACTAATTGATTTAAAGGCTTTTTCTCAAGATTATAAAATTGTTAATAAGCGTGAAAAAGAAAGATTGGGAACACAATTTATTTTAACACAGTTGTTAAAAACCACCAACTTTGAATTGTGTTACACACCTCAAAACAAACCTTTTTTAAAAAACACATCTCAGCATATTTCTATATCTCACTCGCACGACAAACTGGTTATCATATTAAATTCGAAAGAAAATACAGGTATTGATATAGAGCTAATTCGCGATAAAATAATAAACATCCAACACAAATTTTTAAATGAAAAAGAAATAGCATTGGCACAAAACAACCCAACTAAACTTATTACTATGTGGGCTGCTAAAGAAGCCATGTATAAAGCATATGGTTTAAAAGAACTTGATTTCAAACACCATTTATTTATTTTATCTATTAACGACTCATTTATTTATGGTAAAATACACAAAGCAGATCTGGTGAAAAATTATAGATTGGTCGCCAAACAAATGGATGATTATATGATGGTATATGTTTTGGATGAATTGGAAGAAAAAATATAAGCAGCTAGTAGCAATCAAATAAAAAGTTTATAATAAAATATCCAGCACTCTTCCCAATCACATAATTTTAATTCTACACATGAAATTTAATACGCTTGTAAAAAAACTAAGTAACTCTAAAAAGCCTTTATTAGCTGTGTTAATAGACCCCGATAAGTTTAACCCAGAATTAATTCGTTTAGCTGCAAATACCAAGATAGCATGTTTTTTAGTAGGTGGCAGTGGGCTATTAGCAACCAGTAGTATTAAAAAAACGGTAATGGCCATTCAAAAAATTTCTTCCATTCCTGTTATTCTTTTTCCTGGGGATGAAACACAGCTTTCAGAAAAAGCAGATGGTTTATTGTTGTTAAGTTTACTTTCAGGTCAAAACCCCGATTATTTAATTGGTAAGCACATTGTTGCGGCACCCATTATTAAAAAAATGAAGTTAGCACATTTACCAACGGCATACATTTTAATTAACGGAGGAAACACCTCTAACACACAATTAACTACAAACACGTTGCCACTAAATCCCACACATAAAAAACACATAATTAATACGGCCATGGCTGCTGAACAACTTGGCTTTAAAGCACTTTACCTGGAGGCTGGTAGTGGCGCAAAAACAACAGT
>JAAFHG010000693.1 GCA_013297585.1 Chitinophagales bacterium | reverse complement strand
CCCACAATACGATGCGGGTATACCAGGTATGACAAGAGACTTCTTTAATGGTAGACCATTTAGAAGAATGATACCTACCAATTACACCATCGATATTTTTGATAGAGCCAATGATTCTCGTTTTTTTAAAACATTTCAAACTACTTTTTACCGAAATGCTGCTGCCAATACTGGCTTACCGGTGTATGGGGCTGTAAATGCTGCTAGCTTTCCAGCACCAACTGCCGATGTGGTGGGTAAGCCAAGAATTGGTGTAGGTGATACTGCGGCGCAATTTTTTGTTGTTAATCAATCAGAAGCATTATTAACCGCTGATATTGCTAAGATGCGTTACTATGCAACTTATGCTCGTTACAAAAAAGCAAGTGCTTCGGCCACGCCAACATCCGATTTTTCTAACAATAAAAACATCCAAATGATTAAGTGGATGGATGGTGTAAGATTAACCAATACTGCCAACGAAGCAAGAGGTATACGTAATGGTACATTGGCTCGCCTTGCAGAAACCTACTTAATACTTGCCGAAGCATACGGTAGAAAAGGCGATTATGCAACTGCATTGTCGTACGTAAATATTATTCGTACAAGAGCTGCTTATAAAAATGGGGAAGCTAAAAATCCGCATAACTGGTTATTTTACGGGCAGCCCATAAACGATGTAACTTCAACATCAAATGCATTACAGGCTACAGCATCTTTGTTTAATACAAATGCGCCTAGCGAAATGTATCCAGCAACTGTAACAAGTACAGCCGATAGATTTATACATTTTATGTTGAACGAAAGAACTAGAGAGCTTTGTGGCGAGTTAATTCGTTGGGATGATTTAGCTCGTACAGAAACGTTTTTTAACCGTACAAAATTATTTAATGCGGATGCTACCAGCCTTGCTACTTATCATAAGCTGCGCCCTATTCCTTTATTGCAAATAGCAACACAAACTAAAAACGGATCACCACTATCTGCTTCAGATATTTCGGCATACCAAAATCCTGGTTATTAATAGTTAAGTGTGTAACCTACAAAAGCGGTAGCTACAGTATTGTGGCTGCCGCTTTTTTATTACAGGTATGCCATATACTTGCTGTAACAGGATGCAACAGGATGGATACCCAATTTGCTACCAATAATTTCGTAAGCGATTGTAAGCTAAAATAGTAAGGCCATATGTACTTTTCAATTTCCATTAAAGAAATTCTCTCACGTTTTATTCTCATACTTTTTACACTATTTATTTTTACAAGTAAGAATAAGGCACAGAACTTGGTTACGTGGGTAGGCGGTGTAAACACCGATTATTTTAATGCAAAAAACTGGAGCGATACAACTATTGTTTTCTCTAGCATGAATAATAATCACCTCACAATAGGTGCAGGTAGCCCAAGTGCTTGTCTGCTAGTAGGGGGTAATTTATCTAACGTTGCCTACAGACCTGGCAAATTAAATGTTACAACTGCGGGGGTATTTACATGCAATGGTATTGTTTATCCTAATAATAGTGATTCGCTAAATGGTACTATAACACTAAATGCTACTGCCGACTTTAACAACCGAAATATCTCATACATTGGCAATAGAGCTAATTGTAATCTTACTATTAATGGTGGTAAGCTAACCTCTAAAAATGGTACACTGATAGCTACTGGTACTGGCGGCAGTGCTACAGTTACTTTAAACGGCGGCAGCCTTACAGTAGGCAGTGGTGGTGCCAATATGGATTTAACTATTGCCAATACAGTAGGCCTTACAGCCCAATTAAATATTAATGGTGGTGCAGTATCTATTGCTCGTAATCTGGTAATTGGTACAGGTGGGCGCATCAACATTACAGGTATAGGTTACTTAAAAGTTGCTGGCGATAAAAGAGTGCAACTCAATGGATTGATAACCGATGGAAGACTAACATGCACTGCAGGTAAATCTTTGGCAGTAACGTACGATGGTACCACTACAACTGCAACCATACCTCAAAATGGCAATAGTATGATTACTGAGTATCCTGACTCGGTAGTATTAAAAACTGGTAACCTTGTTTGTACCATACAAAAGT
>JAAFHG010000033.1 GCA_013297585.1 Chitinophagales bacterium | reverse complement strand
AATAATTCTTCTTGTGTTTTTATGTTTTGATATGTGGTTGCTTTTTTCATGCAGAGAATTCAACAGAAATTTAATAATAGCGAGGGTTTCGGTCGCCGTAAAAATAAGTAGCTTTCAGTAAACTATTAGGAAAGCTTTGCACAAAATATGCTATAAGCTTTGCTACAATTATCTTTATGTTTTATTAGAAACTATGTACAGCAATTCTCAAATTCTTAATTATCAAGAAAGCACACAGCAATTCTTGCAAATGCTTACTAATACTGAAGCCGTATTACCTAAAGTTGAAGATTTACGCAACGTGCTTCGTTTTCACGAACATCGTTATTATGTATTAAGCGAGCCACTTATTGGCGACTTTGAGTACGATCAATTATACAAGGTGTTACAAGCTTTGGAAAAAGCGTATCCAGAAATTATTACCAAAGATTCGCCCACACAAAGGGTAGGTACAAGTTTAAACAGTGGCTTTGAAACGGTGCAACATTTGGTGCCAATGTTAAGCCTTGAAAATAGTTACAACGCTGATGATTTGCTAGATTGGGATAGAAAAGTGAAAGAGCTGTCTGGCCTTGATAATATTGAGTATTGCGTGGAGCCAAAGTTTGATGGGGCAAGCATTTCGTTGATTTATGAAAATGAAATGCTTGTGCGTGCAGCCACACGTGGTGATGGTGTTGCGGGTGACGATATTACCACTAATATCAAGCAAATTCGTTCTATTCCTTTATCAGCTAATTTCTCTCAATATGGTATTCAGCAAATAGAAATTAGGGGTGAAGTGGTAATGACAAAAGTGGCCTTTGATACCTACAACGAAGGATTAGTTGCGCAAGGTTTAAGTCCATTAGCCAATCCTCGTAATGCTGCAAGCGGTAGTTTACGTATGAAAGACCCAAAAGAAGTTGCTAAAAGAAACTTAGAAGCTTTTTTATACCATGTTAGCTTCGTAAATCGAGAATCGAATGTCGCAAGTACTGCCGATTCACCACTCACCACTCACGATGGTTCCTTACAATTACTTTGGAATTTGGGTTTTCGTTCGCCCCAAAAAGAGAAAAAAGTAGTGCCAAATATTGAAGCTGTAATACAATATGTAAATGAGTTTGAAGCCTTGAGAGATACCTTGCCATACGAAATAGATGGTATGGTAATTAAGGTAAATGACTTTGTCTTGCAAGATAAATTAGGCATGACAACCCATCACCCTCGTTGGGCTATTGCCTTTAAGTTTAAAGCACGGCAAGCCACTACAAAGCTACGTGGTATTGAGTTTCAGGTGGGTAGAACTGGCGCTGTTACGCCTGTTGCCAAGCTAGATCCTGTGCAAGTAGGTGGCGTTACGGTAAGCAGTATATCTGTGCATAACGAAGAATATATTAAAGAGAAAGATTTACAAATAAACGATACCGTAGTAATAGAACGTGCTGGTGACGTAATACCACAAATTGTTAAAAGCTTACCCGAATTGCGAGATGGCTCGCAAGCGCCTATTGTATTTGTAAAAGAATGCCCATCATGTAGCCAACCATTAATTAAAGATGAAGCAGAAGCAGTGTGGCGCTGTGTAAATGCAGAATGTACTGAACAGTTAATGCTGGCAATTATCCATTTTGTAAGTAAAGATGCCATGGACATAAAAAGCTTTGGCGAAGCCAATGTGAGGCGCTTTTACGAAATGGGGTTGCTTACGGATATACCAAGTGTGTACACACTTGATTTTGATAAATTGGCTAATAAAAAAGGTATTGGTGCAAAAAGTATTGATAACTTAAAAAGTGCTATTGAAGCTTCAAAAACACAGCCACTACACAGGTTAATTTATGGTTTGGGTATTCGTTTTGTAGGCGAAACTACAGCGAAAGTCTTGGCGAACTACGTAAGTAATATTTTTGAATTTGCCACTAAAACAGAAGAAGATTTACAGCAGCTAGATGATGTAGGCGTAAAAGTGGCTAAAAGCATTTTTGAATACTTTAGTAATGAGAAAAATATTGCCATGTTAAGGCAGTTAGAAGCTTTAGGCTTGCAACTAATAAATACTAAAAAAGATGCTGTTGCTGAAGGTGGTTTAGCAGGTCAAACATTTTTATTTACTGGTACCTTAAATAAGCTAAAACGTAATGATGCTGAGGCTTTGGCTGAACAGCAAGGTGGTAAAATAGTAAGCGGTGTTAGTAGTAAATTGAACTACTTGGTGGTTGGTGAAGATGCTGGCAGCAAACTAGAAAAAGCAAAGAAAATTAACACTATTAAAATAATTAGCGAAGATGAGTTTTTGGCGCTAGTTAATACCAATCAGCAGGCATAGTTTTAGTACATTTACAATTTTAAATTAGCACCTTAAAACCTGCCATCATGCTTAAGAAAATTATTACTTGTGGCGCTTTAGCTGGCGTGTTATTATTTGTAGTAAGCTATGGTAGCTTGTTTTTGTCTATCAAGTTTTTTCCTTCTTTTTTTGTTGATTACAATAACCCACTGTTTAATTCTGATGGTAGTAGAGATGCTTTTTTTTATAGCCATGCTTTTGTAATTAGCTTTTCGCTGTCGTGGTTTTGGGAGCGTTTTAAAAGCCTTATAAAAGGCAATATGGTGCTTAGAGGGCTTGAGTTTGGTGCTATATTTAGCTTTGTGGCTATGCTGCCTGTGATGTGGATTACCTACAGTGCGCTAGATGTTACGTTGGTAATGATTGGTAGTTGGTTTGCTTATGGTGCTTTGCAAGCTACTATTGCAGGTATGTTATTTGCCAAAATTAATCCGTAGAGACGTACCACAGTACGTCTCTACGGGAAAAACTATAAAGTATCTAGTGTTAATTCAAATTCTACGTCTAATCTTTCGTTCGTTTTTATCATACCGCCGAGTTTTCTTGGCGGTACTAGGTTAAAATCAGAGAAGTTTACATCTTTTTTGCCTGTAAGGCGAAAATTATCTTTGGTAAATGCTGTAAAACTATAGTTTACCAATATGCGTTTTTTTACTCCAGCTAGTTCTATATCTACCAAGCCTGTAATATCTAAATTTGGTTTTGTGAGATCGGGTAGTTTGCTTAGCGAAATAAAGTTGATGATGAGCTTTGGAAACTCTTTGTGTTTTAATGTTTTGCGTAAGTCGCTTGTCATTATTGGGTTGCCACAGTTAAAAGCTGCAATATCAAGCCCTATTTTACCACCCATTAGTAAGCTAATATCTTTATTATGTACAATAGAAAGCGTATCTGGCGTGTTATAATTCATAATACGGCAGGTAAATTTATTAATATTGGTAGAGCCATCTACTTTTAATGAACCACCACCTCGTACTACCCATTTAGTTATACCTGTTTTTTGCTGCGTAAATGCATGTTGCCATAGCAATTGCCAGCATAAAATAGATAGTATGGTTAATACTTTTACACGCATTTGTAGCAAATAATTTTGGCTGAATATAAAAACAGTCAGAATGAAGCTTCATTCTGACTGTTTAAATTTATGAGAAATAACGATTAAAATCCTACAACAGCTTCTATTACTAAGCCTTTGAATTTACCACCATTTCTATAATCTGTTACAGCAAAGTCTTTGTAAGTTTGGTTTACATATTCAGCTTTCATCATTACATTTTTAGTAATAAACCAGCCACCAGCAATTGCAAATCTATTTACAGTTACATCTGCTGTTGCACCAGCTAAAGCTGCTTTTACAGTATTGTAACGTAAGCCAAAGAACAAGTTTTCTGCTTTACCTACTCTGTACACAGCGTCACCAGCTAATTGTATCATTTTACGGTTAGCAGTTTCGTTTTTAGTTCTACCGCTTGCTGTTTCAAATGTGCCAAATAGCTCTAAACCTTTTACTTTTAAGAAACCATTAAACATAAAGGCATCTACTTTTTTACTAAAACCAGGATTAAATCTGCCAGAGAAAGCTACTGCTGTAGAAGCAGGTAAAGCACCCGGTACACCTTTTTCCATTACGTTTTGATAGTTGCTGCCTGTACGGTCGCCACCATACAATGTTAAACCACTACCTGCTGCACTGCTATTGTGGTAAAAACTACCTGTTAAACGTATTCTAGCAACATCACCAAGGCTTTTATCAATACCGCCTTTTAAGTATAATGAAGGTGATCTATTAATATTGTCATCAGCAACTGTAGCAAGTACAGAATCAATATGGCCTTTAATCATACCATTGGTTACACCCACCATACCAAACAAGCCATTTTTTTGTAAGTACACTTCACCACCAATTTCTGTAGCAAATGCATCTGCAATATAGCCTTCCATAAATGGATTGTACAATGCTTGTCCACCATCTGTTCTACGAAAGTGTTGATCACCATAGTTCACTTCAAAGTGACCGATTTTGATGGTAGCTAGTTTCATTAAATCATCCCAAAACTGACCTTTAAATGGTACTTTATCAAATTGAATATAGCCACCTTTTACCCATGTTTCATTGTGGTGTCTGCTAGATAAATAGCTTGTTACATTTAATCTAATACCATCGGCCAATTGTGCGTCCATATACAAGTTGGCTTGTGCAGTCATAAAACCTGGTGCAACTGGGTACAATCTGTTTACAGCAGTAGCGCCTGTACCAGTGTTGTTTAATGCTGTGTTTTCGTGTTTTAATGCTTGGTATTGTTGTGTAAATCCTGCACCCCATCTTACTTTAAGGCCATTAAATTGCGCTGTATCTGCTTTAGATGTTTCAAACACACTAATGCCTGATTTATCATAAGCTCTAAAATTGGCTATTTTGGGTTGTTGCGCCATTACAAATAATGGTAAAATAAAGATAGCTGATAACAGTGTCGCTCTAAATTGTCTGATAAGCGTTTTCATAATTGTTCTGTTTTGTTTTTTACTTAAATAATTAATAGAAAGGAAATTGGATAATGTTAGGTTTGGTTATTTCATAGTAATAGTGAAGCTTAAAGTAATGTCTTTACCTGTTTTAATGGTGCCTAATAATGCTGTAGGTGGGGTTACACCATAGTCTAGCATATTAATGTTTTTACTACCATTCACGGTAATGGTTTTGTCTACATTTAGTTTATAGGTAACTATTACATCAGTTTCAACGGCTTTGCCAGCAATGGTAAGTGTACCATGAGACTTAATGGTATTGCCAGTTATGGTGGCAGTTTTCTGTACAAAGCTGATGTTTGGATTCGCATCTTTTTTCAAAGCTTTGTATGTGTTTTTATCCATACCACTGTGTTCACTTTTTAAAGCACCAACTGGTGTGCTAAAGTTTAAAGCTGGTAAAGCTGTAATAGTACCGTTAGAGCCAATAGCAATATTTGCAGTAACGGTAGCGGTGGAAGATTTTTCATCCCAGTCGTGTATGTTAGAAGTGCCAGATACTTTAATAGAAACACTGCTAGCATTGTAGCTTACTTGTGCTGTTGCAGGGCTTACAAAAAGTAGTATTAGTAGTGTGCCTAGTAAGCCACTAGTGCATTGTAATCTTGTCATTAACCTCGTTTGTTTCATGATTTGTTTGTTTTGTTTCACGATGTAAAAGTGCTCTAATTGGTTTTGCCAATGGTTGACTTACAACAGGCAATTACATGATACTTATCATGCCAATAACTAACTTTTTATAGTGTTTTGTGTTATTATTGTTGTTGTGTAAATAGAAATACAATTATTATGATTCAGAAAAGCACCATAGAGTTCTTAAAAGATTTAAAACTAAATAATCATAAAGAGTGGTTTGATGCGAATAGAAAACTGTACGAAGTTGCTAAAGCCGATTATCTGCAATTAGTGAGCCATGTATTAAAAGGTTTAGTAGCTAATGATGAAAGCCTAGCATTGCTACAGCCAAAAGACTGTACGTTTCGTATTAATAGAGATGTGCGCTTTAGTAAAAATAAAGACCCTTACAAAACCAATATGGGGGCAGGGTTTAGTAAAGGCGGTAAAAAAATGATGCTTGCTGGCTATTATTTTCATTGCGAGCCAGGTGCTAGTTTTATAGCAGGTGGTATGTGGATGCCTATGGCACCAGAACTTAAAAAAGTACGCCAAGAAATAGATTATTGCTTTGATGAGTTTAAAGAGATAGTAACCAATAATGCGTTTGTAAAAACCTTTGGTGGCTTAGAACATGGTGAGGATGTAATGTTAAAACGTGCACCAAAAGGCTACGAAGAAGATAACCCTGCCATAGACTATTTAAAGCTAAAAAGTTTCATTGTGTCTACACCTATTAGCGATGCAGACTTGGTCAGCCCTAAACTAGTGCAAAAAATTGTAGATACCTGCGCTCAAATAAAACCACTAGTATATTTTATAAATAGAGGTATAGAAGGATAGACTTACTACACAAACGAGCTATATTCAGCAAGTTTAAAGCACAACTTTGGCTGTAAGAAAACGCTATGTATAATGGCTTACAAAACTTTTCTATGCACTTTTAGCGTATCGCTTATTTTTGCGGTATTACCTTAAACAATCTAATAATAAGCAGCCAGACTTGTTTAACAAACAATACACAGAATGGATATAAATTTTAACCCCGATAAGCAACATACGCTTAGAAACCTTATTAGTATTAGCGGCACAGGATTACACACAGGTATTTTGGTAGATATGACTTTAAAGCCAGCAAATCCTGGTTTTGGTATTCAATTTCAGCGTATCGATTTGCCAATGCAACCAATTATTAAAGCAGATTGCGATTTGGTTACAGACACTAGTCGTGGCACAACGTTGCAAGTTGGTGATGCCAAAGTAAGCACCGTAGAACACGTGTTGGCTGCCCTTGTAGGTATGGGTGTTGATAATGTATTAATAGAACTTAACGGCCCTGAAATACCTATTATGGATGGCAGTTCTCAGCCATTTATAGAGCTTATAGAAAAAGGTGGCGTACTAGAACAAGAAGCTGCTAAAGCTTGGTATAGCTTGGATGAAAACATATACCATTACGATGAAGGTAAGCGTGTAGAAATGGTGGCGTTGCCATCAGTAGATTATCAAATTACCACATTAATAGATTTTAATAGCCCTGTGCTTGGTACGCAGCATGCTGGCCTTAAAACCATGAAGGATTTTACTACCGAAATAGCGCCTTGCCGTACCTTCTGCTTTTTACACGAGCTAGAAGCTTTATTAGATAACGATTTAATTAAAGGTGGCGATATTAACAACGCTATTGTGGTGGTAGATAAGCAAATTTCTGACGAAGAAATGAGCCGCCTAGCAAAAGTGTTTAAGAGAGATAAAATTGAAGTTAAAACTGAAGGCTACTTAAATAACCTTGAATTACGCTTTCCTAACGAGCCTGCAAGACACAAGCTACTAGATGTGGTAGGCGATTTAGCCCTTATTGGCTACCCAATTAAAGCTAGAATTATCGCTAACAGACCTGGGCATAGCACCAACGTAGAGTTTGCAAAAAAGATTAAACAATATATTCGTAAAAACAAGCAATTGAAAGATGTGCCTGTTTATGACCCTACTTTACCGCCTGTATTCAACCTAGAAAAAATAGAAAAAACCTTACCACACAGATATCCATTTTTATTGGTAGATAAGATAACAGAATTAACCGATAAGCATATTATTGGCATTAAGAATGTAACTTTTAATGAGTGGTTTTTTCAAGGGCATTTTCCAAACAATCCTGTAATGCCAGGTGTATTACAAATTGAGGCGCTGGCACAAACTGGCGGTATATTATGTATTAACTCTATGCCAGAAGGCACTTACGATACTTATTTTTTAAAAATAGACAATTGTAAGTTTAAGCAAAAAGTAGTACCAGGCGATACGATGATTTTAAAAATGGAATTAGTAGCACCAATACGCAGAGGTATATGCGAAATGCATGGCACTGTGTATGTAAATGGCAAAGTAGCTACAGAAGCATTGTTAGTAGCACAGGTAGTTAAAAGAAATTAATTAATAATATCTGCAAAAAGTTAAGATTTACCTAAAACGATTGCTTAGCTGCGTCTGTCTTCAATTGAAAACGGCACAAATACCGCATTTAGTTTTTATTAGCCTTAATTTGATGCAGCTAAAAAACTAATTTTGGCATCTTTTTTACTGCTAAGCACCCATCATGGAAATAGTAGTAGAAGTACCAAAACCTAAACAAAAGCGGATGACACATCCCTACACGTATATAGACCCAAACGCTAGAGTAGCTTCTAACGTAAAAATAGATCCATTTACAGTAATACATGGCGATGTAATTATTGGCGAAGGCACTTGGATAGGCAGCAACGTAACCATTATGGAAGGCACCCGTATTGGTAAAAACTGCCGGATATTTCCAGGTGCAGTTATTGGTGCTATACCACAAGATTTAAAGTTTAGTGGCGAAAAAACGACAGTGGAAATTGGTGACAATACCACAATTCGTGAATGTGTTACCATTAATCGTGGTACCGAAGACAGAGGTAAAACCAAAGTAGGCAGCAACTGCTTAATTATGGCTTATTGTCATATAGCACACGATTGTATTATAGGTGATAATTGTATATTAAGCAATAGTGTACAATGTGCGGGGCACGTAGTAATAGGCGACTGGACGATTATTGGTGGCGTAAGTGCTGTACATCAGTTCGTACATATTGGTCAGCATGTATTTGTGGCTGGTGGTAGCTTGGTAAGTAAAGATGTACCGCCATATATTAAAGCTGTACGTAACCCACTAAGTTATGGTGGTGTAAATAGTGTAGGCCTTAAACGTAGAGGTTTTGAGTTGTCTCAAATAAATCATATATTAGATATATATCGTATTATATACAACAAGGGGCTTAATACCTCGCAAGCAATTGATTTTATAGAAGAAGAGTTAACTGCTAGTGATGAACGTGATGAAATTGTGACCTTTATTCGTGAAAGTGGTAGGGGTATTATACGCAGATTTGGCAAAAGTGGTAGCGAAGAAGAATAAAGTATTTCTCACAAAGCAACTAAGAATACCAAGCAACCAACGATAATTAAGAAAGCGTCTCAAAATTTTGAGACGCTTTCTTAATTAATATACTATAATAAATACATTAGTATTTGATTTTTTGTACAGATACTTTAACATTAGTAATATAAAAATTGCTTTTGTATCGTTGTATTCTTCGTTTCTTTGTGTGAAACTCCTTCTTTGCATGTCTATTCAGGTAACCAATCTTACAAAGATTTACGGTACACAAAAAGCTGTAAATAATATTTCCTTCTCGGTAAAAAAAGGCGAAATAGTTGGTTTTTTAGGTCCTAATGGGGCTGGTAAAAGTACCACCATGAAAATGCTTACAGGCTATTTACAACCTGATAACGGCAGTTTACAAGTATGCGGTTTAGATGTACCGAGTAATCCCATTGCAGTTAAGAAAAAGATAGGTTATCTACCCGAAGCAAATCCTTTGTACTTTGATATGTACGTGAAAGAATACTTAGCATTTATAGGTGGTGTGCATCAAGTTTCTAATTTGGCATTTGAAGTTAATAGAGCCATAGAACTAACAGGACTTACACTAGAAAGTAAGAAGAAAATTAGTCAGTTATCTAAAGGTTACAAACAACGTGTAGGCCTTGCTGCTGCTTTAATTCACAGCCCAGAAGTATTAATTTTAGATGAACCAACCAGTGGTCTTGATCCTAACCAGATTATTGAAATTCGCAACGTTATAAAAGCACAAGGTGTAGATAAAACGGTGCTGTTTTCATCGCATATTTTGCAAGAAGTAGAAGCTATTTGCGATAGAATTATCATTATTAATAAAGGTGAGATTGTAGCAGATGATGTGTTAACTAATTTAACAGCCAATAGAAAAGCTAGCAATAATATTACTGTAGAGTTGCAAGAAACTGTAGATGCAAGCATTTTTGCAGCTTTGCAACCTAAACAAGTAAGTACTACTAAGTGGTTATTTACCACCACCAATGCAGGTGCAACCAGAAAACAATTGATGGAAATAGTACTAAATAATCATTTAAACATTGTATCACTGAGCAATGAAAGCAATACGAATTTAGAAGATGTGTTTAGGGATTTAACGGCAAAAAAATAATATGCGTTTTATTATAATTATACTGCTTTTACAACTACAACTATTAGCAAGGTGTCAAACTTCTATCAATAATTACAATCAGCTTTTCGCTAAAGATGAAGAATCATTAAGTTTTATATACAGGCAACCGAATCTATATACAATAGAGTCGTTGAGATTAGAAGACAATCAATTAGCAATACTGAACCAATATGATTTAAATAAATTTACGAAGCTTACAAAAGTAAAAATTGGATTTCATTCATCAGATGGGCTGTTTAATATATTGGCTAAAATAGCAGAAATCCCAAACATAAAGTTACTAGAGATTGAGGAATATCCATTACTTCAAAAAGATACATTAAAAATTAAACGGCAATTTCCTTTATCAATAGCCAAAATTCAATCTTTAGAAGCGATTAAGTTTACATGGATAAAAAATTATGACTGGAATGATACTTTTGAAAAAATAGCAGGTCTTCCGAAGTTAAAGTATGTTAACATTCACATTTCTAATTTTTATGAAGTTCCACAAAACATAGCCAACATAAAAACTCTAGAAGGTATAACGATAGCTGGCAACAGTAATGTGGCACATCTACCTAACTGTTTAATTAATCTCAACAAATTGACTTTTATTGGTATTGATGGTTGTGATAAAATTGATTTTAATGAAGTTTTTAAACAATTAAATAACTTCAAAAGCGTAAACTCATTATATATTGGAAATAGCACTTTAAATTATTGTGATTTTACCATATTAAAAAGGGTTACTGATATACAACTATCAAACATAACCTCTAAAAATTGGTCAAGTAATTTATCAGCAATATTTACATTACAACAACTTACCAAGCTAAGCATTACCACAAGAGACTCTATAACGGTACCTAGTACTATTAAACACTGTAAGAAATTACAATCGCTATCAATTAGTGGTAAATTACAATTTATTACACCACAAATTGTCTACTTATCATCACTTAGCGTACTTAATTTATCAAATAATGCTATAAAAAGCATCCCAACTTTTTTATATAAGCTTAAACATCTAGAAATACTTAACCTTGCTAGAAATAAAATAGACACCATTAGCGATGAAATACAAACCTTAAAACGCTTAAAATATTTAAATCTTTCAAGTAATCTAATTACTAGCTGTACCCAAATTGGCACACTAAAAAAATTAGAATATTTAGATTTATCTTATAATAAGCTAGTTTCACTTCCAGTTTTTTTAAATATGAAAAAACTTGTCACATTTAATATTTCTAACAATAGTGTAAGCAGTTTAAATAATAATTTCATCAATGCAAATGCGTTACAATTATTATTAATTAATAATAACAAACTAACAGAACTTCCTTCATTTGCAGGTAAGCAACCACAATTACATTACATAAATTCAGCAAACAATCAACTACATTCATTACCCAAAGAAATTGGCATATTCCCCAATATAGATAGTTTAAATTTTAGTTACAATAAAATAGAAAATATTCCTTCTACGTTTGCCCAGCTTAAAAAATTAAAATATTTTGATATTGACCACAACCTAATAAGAGATGACTCTTCATTTATTTATATACAACAAGCATCATTGGTAGAGTCGCATGTCATATTTTCAAACAATGGTATTACAAACTTACCAAGCAACAATTGGGAAAAATCAAATATCAAATGGCTAAACATTACAAGAAATAATATTAGTAAAGTGCCTGTAACTATTCTTCAAGCACCTAAGCTTTTGTTTATCGATTTGTATTCTAATAAAGCTTTTAATAAATTCTTCGCATCTAAAGAAGAACTTGCAGTAGCCTTTGTTGAAACAGGCGAATTACCCTTGTCAGATATTATTGGTTTAACACCAGCTAAAATTCAGGCAATAAAAAAAGAGGCTTACAATCAATATCAAAATAAAAATTACCGTAAGGCACTATTTTATTTTCAACTCAGCGATAGTTTATCTAAATATCAACATCTGTTTAGCCAATCAGAATCTTACGCATTGGGCATTATATATTACAACTTGCAAGGATTTAATAAGAGTATTGTGTATCTCAAAAAAGCATTAGACGCACAATTAAGTAGTAATGTACGAATAATGAATTCTGTGAATCCCAATTTCGAGTACCTTATTAAAGCTTATTGGCAAATAAAAGATACTAGTAATGTTGTAAATAATTATAAGAAATGGGCAGATGAATTTAACGATATGAATGCCTTATCGTATTATTCTATTTATCAAAAAACATACTTAAAAGATACTATTGGTAGTTTTACTACCTATCAAAAAGCTATTAGCAATTATTATGCAAGTAGCAGAGGCAACATGGATCCACTCACAAAACTGAGTATACTAGAACTTCATGTAATACAGCAACAAAGTGATTCAATTGTACAATTTACAAATACAATAAATACTGAAAAGTTTAGTGCATCACATCATTTGATATTAAATATGTTTAATGCGATACATCAAATAATTAATAATCAAGACTATATAAGTACTCAAAATACTTTACTAGATGCAGCCAATAAAGCTGTATTTATAAAAACAGGCTGGAGTTATGAACTATTTGAAAACTGGCTAAATCATGCTTTACTAAAATCAATGCAAAAAGCTGATATTAAAAAATGCATTGAAACGGTAAAAACAAAGGTGCACAATTAATGCAATATAAGATTGTAAAACAGAATTAAGTTTTAATAATTACTTTTACGGCAACGATTGCACGAAAAATTGTTGCTACAAATAGCATGAAGTGTTAGAATTGGAAATACTATAGAGCAACAAACAACCAAAATATTTATACATTAAAATACAAACAAAGCAACAAAACTATGAGTTACATTATTGAAGTTCATGCACGTCAGATATTAGATAGCCGTGGTAACCCTACTGTAGAAGTAGATGTTACTACCGATGACGGTGCACTAGGCCGTGCTGCTGTACCAAGTGGTGCTAGTACAGGTATTCACGAAGCAGTAGAATTACGTGATAACGATAAAAGCGTGTACGTAGGTAAAGGCGTGTTACAAGCAGTAAAAAATGTAAATGATACCATTGCAGAAGCTTTAACAGGCTTTGACGTGACTCAACAAGCGGCTATTGATGCTGCTATGATAGAGCTAGATGGTACTAGTAATAAAGGTAAATTAGGTGCAAATGCAATGCTTGCTGTAAGTATGGCTGTTGCTAAAGCTGCTGCTGAAGAAGCTGGTACACCGCTATACCGTTACATTGGTGGCACTAATGCACGTACATTACCTATCCCTATGATGAACATTTTAAACGGTGGTGCACATGCGGATAACAAAATTGATTTTCAAGAATTTATGGTAATGCCTGTAGGTGCAACATCTTTTAGCGAAGGTTTGCGTTGGGGCGTTGAAATCTTCCACACACTTAAAGGTGTATTGAAGAAAAAAGGTTATAGCACAAACGTTGGTGATGAAGGTGGTTTTGCACCAAATATTCAAAGCAACGAAGAAGCCATTGAAACTGTATTAGAAGCAATTACTGCTGCTGGTTATAAATTAGGTAGCGAAGTAGCCATTGCTATGGATGCGGCAAATAGCGAACTTTGGAAAGCTGATAAAAACAAATACATTTTCCATAAGAGCAGTGGCAAAGAAATGAGCAGCGATGAGTTGGTTAAATTCTGGGAAAGCTGGGTAAACCAATACCCTATTATTTCTATTGAAGATGGTATGGCAGAAGACGATTGGGATGGCTGGAAAGCTTTAACGCAAGCGGTTGGTAGCAAATGTCAGCTAGTAGGTGATGATTTATTTGTAACAAACGTATTGCGCCTACAAGAAGGTATTGATAAAGGTATCGCCAATGGTTTGTTGGTAAAAGTGAACCAAATAGGTACTGTTACTGAAACTATTAATGCCGTAACAATGGCACAACATGCTGGGTATAATACCATTATGAGCCATAGAAGTGGTGAAACAGAAGATGTAACTATTGCTGATTTAGCAGTTGCATTAAACTGTGGTCAAATTAAAACTGGTTCTGCTAGCCGTACAGATCGTATAGCTAAATACAACCAATTAATTAGAATTGAAGAAGAATTAGGCTCAACAGGTATTTTTCCAACAGGTAAAATTAAGTTTGGTAAATAAATAAGTAACCGCTGATTATTTTGATACTTTTGATTTGCTGTGATTATTATTACGGAAAATCATTGAATCACCATTAATCAGCGGTTTCTTTTTTATAAATCATCATAGCTGCATCATTCAATCATCGTTAATCAGCGGTTAATATGAAACAAATCGTCCCAATTATTACCAACAAATATTTACTAGCCATTGTATTTTTTGCTGTGTGGATGTGTTTTTTTGACCAAAGAGATATTTTTAGCACCCTAGAGCAGAAACAAAAATTAAAGGCTTTAGAAGCTAAAAAACACTATTACGAAAGCGAAATAGACAAGGCGAAACAAGACCTTGACAACCTACAAAATAGCCCAGCAGCTTTAGAGAAATTTGCCCGTGAAAAGTACTTAATGAAAAAAGAGGGCGAAGATATTTTTATTATAGAAGATACAAGCGCAATTAAAAAATAGTAATTGCCACAATAAAATAATCTACTCCTCGTTTTTATAATATCCAGCCCCTACCGAAGCAGTTATTGTTTCACACTATCATGTTTATTTAACTATGCAAAAATTTTCACAGGAACAACTGATGCAGTACCTGTATGGGGAAGCTTCGCCGATATTACAATTAGCTATCGACAATGCTATTAAGGAAGATGCAGATTTACAAAAGGAAATAAAAACCTTGCAACGTACTATTAAGCAATTAGATAAATTAGAACAGCAATCACCTAGCCAAAAATCGATTGATGCCATTCTAAATTATGCCAAGCAAACTCAAAAAAAAAAGTAGTTTCGGCAATTTTGCCTATGTTCTAGCTTACTCGGCCAATGCTTTATCAACAAAGCGTTAATAAATGAAAAATAATATGGTTTGTATTGTATTATTATTCATCTTAGATTGAGTAAACTTTATGCCCATGAAGGAAAATCCTTACCATGAAGACAGAGAAGAACTACAAGCGCTTTTAAGGCAGTATCAAAACCTTAAGCTTGGTCGTAGCCATGCCATTATAGAAGAAGATGATTTCGATAGAATCATAGATTATTACGACGAAAAAGATGATTTTGTAGAAGCACTTAACGCCGCTGAGTGTGGTTTAGAACAGTTTCCTTACTCATCGCATTTAATGATACGTAAAGCAGACGTTTTACTAGCGCTTCGCAAATATCACAAAGCACTTGAGACCCTTGAAAATGCTGAGTTGTACGATAGTAAAGACATTAATTTGTTTATACTTAAAACGGATGTGTACCTAGCTTTAGATCAACAAGATAAAGCTGTAGAAATATTGGTAGCTGCCCTTGAACAATTTGAAGGAGAAGAGCGCCTTGAACTACTATTTGAGCTAGCCGATGTATATGACGACTACGAAGAATTTGATAAAGTATTTGACTGCTTAAAGCTAATACTTGAAGACGAACCTAACAACGAAGAAGCGTTGTATAAAATTTGTTTTTGGACAGATTTTACAGGCAGAAATGAAGAAGGTATACAACTACACCAAAAAATTATAGACGATTTCCCGTACAACGAAATAGCGTGGTTTAACTTGGCAGCGGCCTATCAAGGGCTAAAGCTTTACGAGAAAGCCATAGATGCCTACCAATATGCCATTGTAATTGAAGAGAAATTTGACTACGCTTACCGTAATATGGGCGACGCTTATTTGCGCTTACGCAAATACAAAGAAGCCATAGAAGCGTTAGAAAAAGTACTAGAACTCTCTCGCCCAGAAGATGTGATTTACGAAGCCATAGGCCACTGCTACCACCGCATGGGCAACTATGCGCAAGCTCGTTTTAACTATAAAAAAGCTACGCATTTAAACCCAAACGATAGCCGCCTACAATATAAGGTAGCTGTTACTTACATGCTAGAAGAGCAATGGCTACAAGCCATTAAACATTTAGAAAGTGCTATGCGTATTCACCGTGCAGTACCAGATTTTAACCTTGCTATGGGCGAGTGTTTAATGCATCTAAATCGTATTAAAGAAGCTATACAATACTTTGGTAATGTTGTACGCAATAAACCTAAAAATCAGGCTGGTTGGGAAGCCTTAATACGTTGCTTAATAAAAGCCAGCTTTATTGAGGAAGCCTGTGAGCACTGCTTGCTAGCTATGGTCGCAACAGTTAATAAGCCCATTTTTATTTTTTATTACAGTGCTACACTATTTCAGCTAGGTAAAAGTAAAGAGGCTTTACTGCAGCTAGAAAAAGGGATGGAAGTAGCGCCTAAATTTTTAAAGAAGTTTATAGAACTTCATCCATCTATTTTACAAAGCAACCAAGTAGTAGACTTGGTTGCTAGATACAAAAAAGGTAAAAAACGCTAAGTGCTTTTTATTATTGTACTAAAAAAATGACTTATTTTAGGTGAGGCATTGTGGTGAAAAGGATAAAGCTTACCTAGTAGACAATATATTTAAATATTAATTCGTTTATTACTGCATGCTAAATGGTTTTAACAGTTTAGCGTATTTAAAAACCCTTTTTCCACACCATTAGCTTTACTTGCATATAAAAATATAATATATTTAAATGATATTAAGTAGAAGTTCAGTCTCTAAAATAAAAGTTGAAAGGTACCCAAACTTGTAAACCTCGGATGTTTTTTGGCAAGGCTCATTAGTAATTCTATAGCCGCAGTGTGCGATTGTTATGATTGCACCAAAAGTATTTTTA
>JAAFHG010000493.1 GCA_013297585.1 Chitinophagales bacterium | reverse complement strand
GCTGCAGGTGTTAAAACGCCAACTGGTACTTCGGCTCAGTTTTTAAAAGCGGATGGCAGCACAGATAGTAACAGTTACCTTGTACATGAAGTGGCCGATGAGTTTAGTGCAACCGCAGCACAAACGAGTTTTACACTAACACAAAAACCATCTGCCAATAGTAAAGTTAAAATGTATATTAATGGTATTAGAATAAGCAATACAGCCTATAGTGTGGTAGATGATGTGTTAACGTATAATCCGGCAAATAATGGATCATATGCTTTAAGTGTGGCTGATAGAATTCAGTTTGATTATTATTATTAATAAAAATTATTAACCCGGCAATAGTATCAAAAAGCAGCTTTACTTGCGTCGCACACTTGTACAGCAGAATATGGCGCAGCAATGGAGTACATAAAAATAAGGATACAAAATAGGCAAGCCTAATTAGTAACCAACTGATGAAAGGATTGCGACGCAAGTAAAGCCGCCATAATTGTTACTGCTGGTATTAAAAAATTTGAAATGGTAACATGAAATAAATAGTACAATTGTATAAACTTAATTACTACCTACGCTAAATGAAAACAAGTATGAAACTTCTCTTTACCATAACGCTGTTAATTGGCCTACAATTATGCACCAGCGGGCAATCAGTTACACTGTCTACTCCAAGCAGCAGCAGCACCCAGGTAGACAATGCAATAGTAAGTTATACAATAAGCGACCCGGCAGGAACAGCACAACAAATACAGATAGTGTTTACACTAACAGGAGGCTATAATTATAATTTAAATGGTTCCAAGGTGTTTACATTAACCATAAAAACGCCCGCCAATGGATCTAACACATTTACACTAAGGCCAACTGACCCAACCAATGCGGGGAATCCCTATACTGCTTCCCCGGCAACAGCTATGCCCGAAGGTGTTTATAGCGCCTTTTGCCAATATGTAAGACCGGTATCAGCAGGTGGTACCACATTAAAATCTACCACCAGAACCAATATATTAATTGACGTGCTAACTTTGCCAGCAGTAATTACATTTCCAGCTAATAATGCAGTAGTAAAAAGCCCATTTATTATAAGGGATAGTGTAAATGAAACTTATTTATCGGGCAGCAAAAGCTTAACTTTTGTTGGTACAATAACCAATACCTTAACGCTTGCCAACAGCAAACCAAAAGATACCTTGACTATCAATACGAGTAATATAACTGCAGGGGGCAATATAGTATCAGCAACTTCCTCAACACTACCAGATGGCACTTATAATATGACACTTTCTTATCAGGATAGATTTTCTCATAGTGCCGCTACCACTACCAAAACCATTACCATTGATAATACAACATCAGCGCCCAGAATTGATACTCCATTAAACGGAACAACTATAAATCAATTCCTGAATTTGAAGTTTACCTTACCAGAAAAAGATTCTGCACAGACCATGAAACTGGTGTTTAATAAATCAGGCACAAGAGATTCGCTTATTTTAAGAAATGCTGTGGTAGGCAGTAATAATTTCACCTTAAATACAAAAAACTTTACGGCTTCTTCCTATGTATTTTCTGCAAGCAATAATAGTATTGATACCGGCACCTACAATATTGAATTATATTATAAAGACACATTAGGCAATGCCCTTGCGAGTGATACGGCATATAATATTTACATTGACAATTTTACTGCAACACCAACTTTAACTGCACCAGTAAGCAATGTTTCCATAAAAGGTACTGACAGTTTTAATGTAGCTTTTACTTTGCCTGAAAAGCCATTGGCAAATTCAGTAAAGCTGGTGTTTAGTAAAACAGGTGCTATTTGTACCACCACATTAAATACCAGTGCAGCTGGCAATGATTCCTTAACCATATATGCGGGTAATATTGCTTTATCACCTAAGGTAGCCAGTACAACAAGCGCTGCTTTAGAGGATGGCACCTACACCCTTACATTACAATACCAGGACTCCTTGTCAAACACGGTTGCCAGTTCGGCAGGCATAACGGTATTGGTAGATAGCCGAACAGCTAAACCTGTACTCATATTACCCGGAGACAGCACCACCATTTCTGCTACATTGGCCCTATCTTTCACATTACCTGAAAACGCATTAAACAACAGGGTAAGTCTTAAACTAAGAGGTTGTAGTGATGTAGACATAGTTTTAGAAACAGCTGGTAGCGGTTTACAAACTTTTAGTTTAAATAAAAATGACCTTAACAATAGTCCTGGGGTTATAAGCAGTACCCAAAATAGCATTGCAGCGGGCACTTATACTCTTTTACTAGGCTATCAGGATGAGCATGGGAATAGTTTTATTTATACGGCACAAACAGGAATTATATTTTAAAAGCTTCCTGATTTAGCTAAATAAAAACATCGGTAAATACAACAATGTCAATAAATTAACATGAACCTATTAACTAAATATACTTATCCATTTTTTTACCCTTTTACCCAACAGGTTAAAGCAAAAAAAATGTTGATTAGCCTGCTATTGTTAGTTGTGTTGCAATTAACCACAAGGGGTCAATCGGTTACACTTTCTAGTCCGGCCAGCAGTAGTACGAATGTAACCACTGTATCAACACTTTTTACGATTAGCGACCCTGCAGGTACACCTCAGCAAATACAGGTGGTGTATACCTTAACGGGTGGTTATTATTATAACGCCAATAGCCCCCAGGTGTTTACCCTAACTATGATATCCACTAGCCCTTCACCAGGCTCATTTACAGTAAGGCCAACAGACCCTACCAATGCTTCCAATCCCTATACTGCTTCCCCAACAACAGCCATGCCCGAAGGTTTATATAGTGTCTACTGCCAATATGTAAGGCCGGCAGCAGCAGGTGGTACCACTTTAAGATCTACCACCAGAACCAATGTATATATTGATACCAAAACCTTGCCCCCGGCCATTCTATTTCCTGCAAACAATTTAACTGTAAAAAGCCCTTTTGTAATAAGGGA
>JAAFHG010000531.1 GCA_013297585.1 Chitinophagales bacterium | reverse complement strand
AAATGATTTTGTAGATTAGTTTGTGCCAATTGACTGTTGTATAGTTGTGTATATAAAGTAGGTAGGCAATAGCTAATTTTTTTGCTTATTGCCTCTCTTTGCTTTAGCTTATTCATAAATACTTGCATATCTTCCCTTGCATCTACATCACCTAAATGTTGCATGGCATAATACCAAAGCCAATCAAAACCTTGCTCAGTCCATTGGTAGTGTTTATATTGTGGATATTGTTTAAAAAAAAGTGCCATGGTTTTATCTTTTGGTTCATCCCATTTTTTATGATAGCCATCTCGTTGCTTAAGCATGGTACTTAACGATTCTGTAACAGTATACTTTTGTGTAATATAATTATTTACTGCTGCTGGCAAAACCAATGTAAGTAACAGCCAAACACTTAATAACGAAACTGCATTAATGGCACTACTTTTAAAGAAAGATATTGCAAATAAAACTATGGCAAACCAAAGGGTTACGTAAAGGCTGTTACAAAGCATAAAGCTTGCAAAGGCAATATCTAACGAAATATGTAGCCAAATTGCTGCTACTACAAATAAGAGTGCAAGTATAGAAATAATAAGTACGTAAGGTATAGCCATTTTTTGCAGTAAAAAAGCAGTAGTGCTTTTACCTTGAGTTTTTACTAATGCCCAAGTACCATTTTCATTTTCTTCACTGTATAAATTGTAGCATAATGATATAATTACAAGTGGAAACAAATAAATAATGACGAAGCTAAAATCGAAGTTGCCCATCATCAATTGAAGGGGATTACGTATGTCGCTATCATATTTTTGCCCTTCTAAACCACGTATTGTATTGGCCTGTATGCTGCTATTAATATCTCTTTGCCCTATGGCTAGCCCTGCCAAATTATTTACCGGGTTTATATAAGCAAATTTTAAATAGTACATTAATAAGCCAAATTCTTTGTTCTCGTATTTCAGTAGGCGTTCAATATGTTGTTTTTGGTGTAAAGTAGTTTCGGCAACAGCAGCTTGCTGCTGTGCCAAAAATTTACTACCAATACTGATGCTAATAATGCCAACTATTAATAATAAAAAGATGGACACAATGGCAATTTTATTGCGCAAAAATTGTTTTATAAGTAGTAAAAACATTATACATTAATAATTTTAAAGGTTTTAGAAACATGTAATAAAACCAACCATGATAGTATTAGCCAAAAAATAATGGCAACCATTGAGGAGATCTCTTTACCTAAAGCATTATTTAATGAGAAAAAACGGTACTTAAAATCTGGAAAGGCCTTAAAATGTTGATTGCTTATATGTAAACCGTGACTACCCTCCTTGGGTTTACCATTACTGATATAAGCTGTTTGCAAGGCATTCATTTGTTGTGCTAAAGTGTATCTATAGTTTTCTGCCTGTTGCTGAAAATGAACATAGCTTTCAAAATCGCTGCCAGCCAATGTCATAGAATTATGCTTTACCATTATAAAAGGATTTGTATACCCAATCCATTTACTGATACTGTTTTGTTTTCTGTACAAATCCATAAGCACATTATAGTGCTTAACATATGCTTCTGCACTTAATCTTTCGCCTTCGCTACCTATAATACCACCAAGATTTACTGGTAGGCTATCTGCTGTAGCTACACCATACTTTTTCAGTACACTATCTTTTAATTTCTTAAAATATGGGTCGTTAGGGTTATGGCTGTCACCTTGTTTTACAATATCTTTTTCTATTGCGGTTTCAAAGCTTAGCTTGGTAGGTGGTGGAAATAAATTATTGCTTGCTACCTGCACAATTTTGGGCGTTACAATTGCCAATAGCAGCCAAATGCCTAATAGCTTAATCAATGCATTTTTGGCTTTATTGCTTTTTGCCGAAATAACTATTGTAATAACGCTTATTACCCAATAAAAAATGATGTACAGCAGAATAATTAGTGTAGAACGAGACAATAATTCTGCATTTGAAAAATTGTTTTTTTGCAGTATTAACAATGTACCTGTAACTAAAAATGCTGGAATAAAAAATAAACTACTAACCATCCAAAGCCCCACAGTTCTACCAAATAATAACTGAAAGCTAGAAGCCCCTTGGCTACTAATTATTTTAATGGTTGCATTTTCTTTATCGGCTGCAATACTGCCAAAGCCTAAAAAGAAGATAATTAGCGGTAAAATAATTTGTAAAAGCATAGCAATACTTAATTCGCCCATACGTAGCACACCTGTGCTAAAACTTGCTTCGCTATAGTTTACAGTATTTTGCCTGTGTGCTTCTAGATAAACGGCATTACCAGCATAATTATCAAGCCCATAATCAAACACACTCAATGGATGTTTAATGCGTAAAGCAAAGCTTCCAAAATGTGCCATTCTGTGCGGATGCTTATCTGGGTTTTCTTCCCAACTTTTACGAATAAGCGTTTGGTATTGCTGTTGCATGCCATTCTGCGCTGCTAGGTAGTTACTGCCAGTAATGGCCGCGTAAGTAAGCAGTAGCAGAAACAAGCCCAATAAAAAATAAAATATTTTTTGTTGAACCATATTTCTCACAAAGTGATATATAATAGTTTTTGTTACAGTTATCATTTTTTAAATTATTTCCAGCTTATAAATGGCTTCAGTGTTTTTCAAAAATTACGTGCCTTACAATTGTTACTCTGTAGATTTTAAAAAGTGGTAGACAATACCATTGTATTGCCTACCTTTTT
>JAAFHG010000249.1 GCA_013297585.1 Chitinophagales bacterium | reverse complement strand
GCTCATGTCTAGTATCATACGTGTAAGCGAAGAAAACTTGCCTAGATATTGGCTAGCATTTTCTTTATCGTTTGTGTATATGTAGGATTGAATGGTATTTAGGGCATTGAACAAAAAATGTGGATTCATTTGGCTTTTAATAGAAGCAAGCATGCTTTGTTGTAATTCTTGCTCTAGCTTTATTTTTTGCGATAAAAACTCATTTTTTTGGGTGATATGCCTTATTCGTATTTTAAAAAAAATGTATATTAAGATTATAGCTGTTAGTAGCAGTAACACAATAAACCACAGTTGCTTATAAAACGGTGCTGCTATTGAAAAATGTAGCTGAATATTTTGGTTGGTAGCAATACCATCTTTATTAAAAGCCCTTATTGTAATTTGATAATTACCTGCGGCCAACGAAGCAAGGCTTAATGTTCTGCTATTGCTTGTCAATGTTTGCCATGCACCCTCGTTTATTTTGTACTCTATTTTTTCTGCGTTTTCACTATTTTTAAACGATAGCAGCGAGAAATTAATGGCAATATTGTTTTGGTTACTAGTAAGTTGATAGTGGCTACTCAATGGTATTGCTTCGTTATTTACCAATACTTCATTAATGTATAAATTAGGCGCAATAGTATTTCTATTGCTTAATTTATCGTTAAAAGCTACTAAGCCTTCTGTAGTAGCTAAATAAATGGTTGCGTTGTGTATTAAAATATCTTTTATTTCTGCTTTAGGTAAGCCATCAGCATCTGTATAGTTAACTACTGTATTGTTGCTTCTATTATACTTCTGTAAGGCACCATCCGTTATTAACCATAAAAAGTTGCCGTCGCTTTTTAACTTGTAAATGGTTTTATTAATGCTGTTGTTGTTAATGTTGGTTGCCACGCCATTTCTATCTATAAATAGCAAACCATCTGAGAAGGTTGCAGCAAATAAACCATCGTTTACTAGTTCTAATTGGGATGCATAGATTTCCTTACCACTAACTGTAATTTTACCTTTGCCTTTGGGCGAAAAATAGTATAAACCACTTGAAGTGGCAGCATATACAGTGCTGTCTTTGCCACTGTAAGATACCCATCTGCCACGTAAGGCAACATTAAATAATGAATAATTATTATATATACATTTGCCATTTTTTAGCCATGTTGGTACATCGACTTGCGATGTACTACGTCTTAATAGCGATACGCCGCCTGAGTAAGCACTAAGGTAGAAATTGCTGTCTAAAATAGTAATGCATTTACCTGCAGTTTTATTAAATATTGTTACCACACCATTTGGTAGTAACGAAAATATTTTGCTGGCGCTAAACAGTATTTGCTGCTTGGTGTTGTCGCAAAAAATATTTACAATCTCGTTGTTAGCATTTGCTGAATAGCTTTTTGTAAAACTGCTATTGATGGCATTGTAATATACCAATTGATTGGTAGCTGTACCAGCAATAATATTATTGCCATCTGTAGCAAGCGAAGTGATAGCATAGTCTTTATACTTGTATAATTTAGCATTCATATCAGGCACAATAATAATGCCTTTATTAAGTGTGCTAAACCAGTAATTACCCTCTCTGTCTTTTATAATTTTAGAGATACTGTTGCCTTTAAAAAAACAAAAGCCATTGTATAGTGGTTGCCAGTTAGTATTAAAACAATAAGCACCTGTACTTGTGCTTACCCAAATTTCGTTGCCAATAGTAGTTACATCTTGTACAAATAACCCTGGCTGTAAAATATTTATGGCAATGCATTTATCTTTATTTATTTGGTATACATAAGGATAGTGATCTTTGGTAATGCCATACAATTGTTGCTTTACTTGTTGTAAAAAATAAAATGTAGGAATTATTTTGGGCAGTTCAAATAATAGGCTTGCTGTTTTATGCGACCATTCAAATATTTTATTGGCATCAGCATAAATAACAGATTTGCCATTGCTGTAAACAGCAGAGATTGCAATGGTTTTTTGGATAGCAGAAAAGGGTAAGTTGTTTACCGTATTAATGCCTGAAATACCTTTTTGAGAAATAACAACAATCTCACTTTTATTGATAATAGTGGCAGGTGAGTTAGTGCCAGTACCGTACAGCTGTTCTTCTTTTTTTAACGAGTCGTTTTTGGTATAATACACATTACCTGCAAAGTCTTGGCACCAAATGGTAGTATTTATTTCTTTAATATAGCTTAAGCTTTTACCTTGTTGCGTGGGTGCAAAGTAGGGTTTAAATATTTTGCCATCGTACCTTGTTAAGCCTTTGTCGTGGGCAATCCAAATAAAACCAAGTTTGTCTTGTAAAATATTGTAAATAGTGTTGCTAGGTAAGCCATTTAGGTTACTAATGATTCGGAACACAGGGTCTTGTGCTAATAATTGTAGTAGCTGTAAGGTTAAAAATATAGTAATAATTATTTTTTTCATGAAGTATACAAATATAAAAATCCTCCTTTTAAAAAAAGGAGGATTTTTATATGCTATCTTTTTATTCGAGTAAATTAAAATAAAGTAACCCAAGCTTTACCATCCCATTTTCTTATGCCACCTTCAAATTTTCCACCAACATATAATGTATTATTATATACTGCAACTGCACTTATAATTGAGTATGGAATTTCAGGATAAGCGGTCCAGCTACCACCATCAAATAAAGCAACATGTCCGGTTGGTTTTTTACCAATATTATCGAAGTCGCCAGATATATACACTTTGCTTCCATCTAAAAATATACTATAAATTTCGGCTTCGGGTGCACCTTTTAGAGTTGTTACCGTTTTGCCATCAAATACTTTTACTCCAGATTTTGTACCTACATATAGGTTTTTTCCATCGCTTGCCATACAAGTTACATTTCCAATGCCACCATTAACAGGTTCACTCCAAGCTTTACCATCCCATTTTGCAAAATTTTCGGCTGGTTCATCTCCATTTATTGTAAAAATTCCACCCACATATAAATCGTTACCTAAAAATGCCATTGCTAAAACGGCTCTATCAAATTTCGCATTACCTACGGCACTCCATTTTTTTCCATCGTGCATAGCTACACCTTTAGTTTCGATATTGCCACCCACTTTTGTGAAGTTGCCACCAATATATAATTTATTGTCTTTTTGTGCAACTGCATACACATCTCTATCAACTGTTTGCGAGCCAAGCGAAGCCCATGCTGTACCATTCCATTTAGCAATTCTATTGCTTGCTATTTCGCTAGACCCATCAGTAGCTTTGTTTACAACACTATAATCGCCTGCCACAAAAAGATTTTTATCTGTAGTCATAACTAAATCGTGGCATTTGCCATCAACCCCTTTACCTATACCTGTTAGTTTGGTACCATCCCACACGGTTACATTATTAACTATTCTGCGATCGCTTTTTTCAAATTGTCCACCAATAATTAGTTTACCATCTGCCACAATCATTTTTGTAACATCGCCTGCAATTTGTGCTTGCACATTACTAAAGCAACTCATAATTAACATAGTTACTGCGCTGAAATAATTTTTTTTTTGAATCATAATTTTTAAATTTAGATAAAACTACAAATCAGTAATATCTATCAAATTCAGTATTTTACCAATTGGTGTTTTGCATTTACCAACAGAATATTTGCATTATATTTCTACATACTATTACTATTATAAAGTATTCTTAATTTAATACGCTAGGCAATTTATTTGCAGCAGTTTACTTAGTCAATTAATAAAGTTGCCGTAGAATTCATCTATTTTTTATTAGCTATAGTTATGCTCAAGCATTTGAATGTTTAGTAAAACCAAAATGGTATTTGGTAAAACGTATGTTTTTAAACAACCACTGTTTAAAGTATTTCGCGTAAAATATTTAAGAATGAAAAAATTATTTACGCTTTTAATTTTAACTTGTTTGGTATATATAAATTATGCTCAAACACTCGTAACACAGGGTGTTGGTGCAGTTACCAATACCACTGCAGAAATTAATGTTGTACTTGGAGTGCCAGCAGGTGAAACCTATACTTACAATGTTGGTTATGTAGTAGCACCAGGTAATCCTAGAACACAGGGTACTAATGTAAACGGTACAAATATTACAGTTAACCCTGGTGTAAACGGAACTAAACTTACTATTACCGGTTTAGCGCCTAATACAACTTATAATTATTCTGTACTTGTACAAAGAGCAATTCCATCAATGGGAAGTCCATTATATTATCCTGATGGAAGTTTTACTACAAAAGCATCCGCCACGCCACCATTACCTAGTCCAATTTATGACTTTGGTTTTAATGGCAACTTAGCTTCTAGTGTAGGCAGTGCATCTTTAACCCCATCTTTTTTTCCTGCTGGGGGTTCTACTACTTATACATCTAATGGGGCAACTGCCAATAGTGCAATAAGAATAAATAGTGGAATTACCAGTACAACTGTATTAAGTTCTAGTTTATCAAACATTCCTCAAGGTATTAGTGCCAGAACCATTGCAGTAAGAATGGCTTTTACAAGTGCTCTAGCATTTACAAACTCAGTATTTTCTTGGGGTGCTGCAACTAATAATAGAACATTCGCGTATGACCAAACTAGTGCATCTGCTGGTTCGTTTGTAGTTTATGGCAATGATATTGCTTTTACCAACAATGTAACTAATGGTACATTTTTTACACTAATAGTTACTTATGATGGTGGCGATGTAAGAATTTATAAAGATGGTGTATTGGTATCTACAACGGCTAGAGGAATAAATACAGTAGGTACAACGTTTAAAATAGGGGAAAATATAAATGGTAGCAAAAGTTTACAAGCAGATATTGATGATTTGAAAATATTTAATACTGTACTTACAAATGCAGAAGTGGCAACCTTACATCAAAATATGCAGCCTGCCCTAGCACCAACCATTACAGCTATTTCAACAGCTCCAATTTCTTTAACAAGTCATGAAATTTTATATACACTTAATCCAAATGGACAGAATACCACCTCTACTATACAGTATGGGTTGAATAGAACAAATCTTACAAGTTCAGCATCATCGTTTAGTGCTTCAGGAAATACCCCTGTTTCTTCTAGTATTGGTATTAATGGATTAAGCTTTAATACTAAATATTACTATCAAATTTCAGCTACAAATTCAGTTGGTACAACTACCACTACACTTGATAGTTTTACAACACAGTCCTCTTTGGCACCATCAGTTATAATCCCAAGAATTAATAATGCGTCTAATATTCGTGCTAATAGCGTTACATTAAACTATATCTTAAATGCAAATGGAGCTGCTACAGCGAGTGTAATAAACTACGGTACATCTCCAACCAACTTAAGTTTACAAAGTACAGGTGCAACTGCCACAGGAATAAATGGGACTAATGTTAGTGCCAACCTTAGAAATCTTAATTCAAATACTGTATATTACTTTACTGTTACAGCAACTAATAGTGTTGGAAGTACTACTAGCTCAGATATTGCAGATTTTATAACAAGTAATGGTCCAATTTTATCAGCAATATCTCCAACTGCAATTACTAGTAACAGTGCTACTATCAATTATACCTTAGGTACTTTAGGGGCTAATAATTATGCCTATGTACGCTATGGAACTACTGCAACAAACTTAGCAACGGCAAGTGCTCTACATGGCCCGTATGCTGCTGGTACAGGTTGGAATTTAACAAGAAATTTAACTGCTTTAAATGCTGGTACACAGTACTTTTATCAAGTGGTAGCTTACAATGGTAATAATGATAGTACATTTTCGGCAGTACAAAATTTTACCACAGTATCAGTGCCGATCCCAACTTTAACTTCAGTTTCTACACGTGCTGTAACAGCAACTACAGCAATTATTGACTATACTGTTAATGCCAATGGTAATAGCAGCACTACAATTGTACGCTATGGTACAAGTGCAGGTAGCTTAACTCAAAGTGTAAATGGTACAACAGCAACAGGTAGCACTAACACACCATTAAGTGTAAATCTTACAGGATTAACAGCAAGTACACAATATTTTTATAGTGTACAAGCAACCAATGTAGGTGGTAATGCAACCCCAGTAACCGGTAGTTTTATAACTACTGCACTAGTAAGTTTACCACTTGTCACAAATCTTAATCATACCAATGTAACAGCTAGTGGTGCAACATTTACTTATACTGTAAATCCTGGTGGCG
>JAAFHG010000641.1 GCA_013297585.1 Chitinophagales bacterium | reverse complement strand
AGACCGTCCACCAGTATTTTCTATTGCAGGTAAAGAATTATATGCTAATGAAGCTTTACCGCATTTTAATGAGGTGGATGAGTGTGCAGGATTGGATGCATTGCTTACATACCGCCTTTGGAAACAACTTGGTATGGGCGGTGAAAATACCTTGCACGATTTGCGTTGGGGGCAACATTTTAAAAGCGATGGTGTAGACGATTTTGTGTGGGTGTTTTTAATATCAGGCGCAGCACCACCAGCTCATTTTATTGATGGGTATAAAGGTGCAAGCAGTGAACGTCAGCCAGCTATGTTTTTTCCAAAAGGCGGCGGTACATTAAAAGGTGTAAGTAAGCCTGGTAGTATTGTTTGGAGCCGCATTTATTTAGTTGGTAACAAATTGTGTTGCGATTTAGGGGTGGGTGAAGTGGTGCTTTTGCCAGAGGCAGAAACACAAAGACGCTGGCAAGAAACCACGTTTGAATGGCCAATTATGCATGGTGTTTTAAAGGGTGTTAGTCGAGATCAAATGATGGCAAAACATAAAGCCAATCACATTCATGTTGTGTACACACCAGATGAAGCTTCAGCACATAAGGCATGTAGAATTAAAGCCGCTGCAATGGCAGAACTTGGTTTGGAAGTATATTTCTGTGGTGATGTAGATTTTAAAGGATAGTGCAGTAATGTCTTTATGTAAAAAAGTAAAATAGTACAGGTGAATAGTGGTTTGCACCATTTTTTCAATGCCATATTCTAACAATATTTATCCTTCTAAAAATTGCATATGAATTTCCTAGATAAAAAATTCGTTCCGGTAATGATTACGCCTTTTAACCTAAAGGCAAAGGTTGATTTTGATGCAGTTGCCAAGCTGATAGATTTTTATTTAGCCGCAGGTGTAAAAGGTTTTTTTGCCAATTGCCTTAGCAGCGAGATGTACAGTATTACAGAAGATGAACGCTTAGAATTAACCAGTTTTATAGTAAAATATGTACGTGGTAGAGTGCCAATTGTGGCTACAGGTTCTTTTGGGTTAACAATTGAAGACAAGGCAGAATTTGCCAAGAAAATTTATGCAACAGGTATTAATGCGGTGATATTAATTACAGGTCATTTTGCCAATATTGACGATAGTGATGAGGTGCTATTAAAGAATTTTACTAAGTTTTTATCACTTACACAAGGCATACCGATGGGTATGTATGAGTGCCCTGCACCCTACAAAAGAATCATCACTGCTGAAGTATTTAAAATCTTAATGGAAACAGGAAGATTTGTCTATCATAAAGACACATCAATAGACCAAGCACAAGTAAAAGCAAAGCTAGATATTGCTAAAACTATCGATAATCCGTCATTTGAATTTTATGATGCACATAGCCCAAATGCGTCTTTTTCTGTAAGAAACGGCGCAAAAGGTATGAGTTCAATTTCAGGTAATTTTTACCCAGAAATATTGGTTTGGATGGTAAATAATGCTGCTAACCCTGACATGAAAGAGAAAGTTGATTGGTTGCAACAAGAAATCATCAAAGTTGACCCATTAATACATATTGCTTACCCAATGAGTGCTAAGTATTTTTTGAAGAAAAGGGGCTTACCTGTAAGAACTATCAGCCGTGCTTTTGCTTTAGAATTAACGCCAGAACAAAAACAAACACTTGATACTATTTATGCAACTTTCTTAATGTGGTGCGATGAATTAGGCATTGAAAAAGTAGATGTAGAAGAATTGCTGAGACCAAAAGTGCTATTAGATTCTCCAATTTAGTAGACGTGAAAAATTAAAACTATTTGTAAAGGGTAATAAGAAACGATTGAGAAAATAAATCTAGTTGTTACGATAACAGAATAAATATTAAACCATTGAAAATAAGTAGTTTATTTTTTGTAACCAGCATTTGTAGTACTATCATACTGCCGTTGCAAGTTTATACTGAGTTTTCGAAGTACCTACTGCAACGTTTAGTTGCTGCTTCAACAGCTCGTGCAATTTTGCCCATAACTATCATATTGGCATTAGTATTAGGCATTGCTTCGCCAGTATTTTCACAATCAAAGCAACGTTACAAAATTGGTTTAATTGATTTGATGTTGCTAAAGCGTCAAAAGCTTGGCGCCATTACATTAACCAAACAAATTGGTGCCGATGGTGTAGAAGTTGACATGGGTGGCTTAGGCAACAGACCAACTTTTGATAACACTCTTTTAATCGATTCTATTAGGCAACAATTTTTAGATAAAGCCAAAG
>JAAFHG010000546.1 GCA_013297585.1 Chitinophagales bacterium | reverse complement strand
GTTCAAAAACGTCAATTGCAGTAGTTACTATGTCTACCAAAACAGTTTCTCCTCCGCTACTCATTCGTATAGTAGCGCTAGAAGCGCTGTTACCTAAATAGTTTTTGGCGCCATTAGCTAAATCTATAATATCAGCATCGTAACCAAAAGTATTAGTGTAGGAGGGTACTCTAGTTATTTCAGCGTTATTATTAGTAATGGTGCTGTTAAAAATATCATCAACTGGGTTTTTGCCATTGCTAACCGCAATACCGTTAAACTTTAGGCTATCTCCTGCGCCTGTACCCGTTGCATTAGGGTTTGCTCTATCGCCGTCTAAAGCTATAACACCCAGCCTAACGTTTACAGCAGCTGGGCTAGGAGGGGTAAAAAATCCACTAATACCAAATTGCACGGCGCTGGTGCCAGATACGCCTGCTAAACCTTTAAATATGGTTAAGTTTCTTAATGGTTTTGTTGCATCAGCGTATAAAACCACTAAACTCCATCCGCCAAATTGGTTACTCCCCCCAACTAGTGCTACTACATTTGCGGCAGTGTATTGCCCCGGACCAGCGGCTTTAACTAAATTAGTAACATCTTTATAGCAATGGTAAGTTCTATTATAAGGGGCTGTATTATCTACAAAATTATCTGCCTTTAGCTTTGTATATACACTACTTCCGGGTACTTGTAAATAAATAGAATCTCTTTTTGCATAGTTTGTAGTACTAGTACTCACAAAGGCTTCCCAAGTTAAATAGGCATAAATAACGCCACAACCCAACACGGTGCCCATGTCTAAATTTGCCCTGCTACTAGAAAAAGTTTGTGCACCAATTCCAGTATTGCCATCTTGGTCTAAATACCCAATAGTTACGCCAGTTACTCCGTTATGGTTAGTGCCCGCTGGCGGTACTTCGTTTCTTCCATTTGTGCAAGACGCACCAGTATTGGTGCATTGCGTAATTGAGTTGCCGGCAAAAGTTATATCTCCTTTTTGGGTAACCGTTTTTATAGTACTAAATGCCGTTATTACTTGAGCAAATAGGTTATTACAGCATGTAATAATGCAAATTGTGGCCAATAGCTTTTTCATAGGGGGTTGTTTTTTTTAGGGGGTTGAATGTTTTTTAATATTAATGTTGTAAGTTTCTATTTATAATGACGATGAGACCATTTGTAAAGTTGCTACGCTTATAAACTTTCTAGCTATAAAGTTTTTTGGGTGCTATACAATTTTTAAGCAACTGATATAGTAATTCATTTCAACGGGCGTTTTCAGCTAATGCGGTCCACTAATGGTTAATGGCTTTAAAAAGGCAAATTCTTTATTTGCTACGTAAAACAGCATGCCTTCAATTACGGGTTTCTTTCTTCACTAGTAAGTCATAAGCTGCCTGTTTTTATTACCGGCTCTGGTTTTATTGCAATTAGCAGGTAAATGTGGGGGTTGTATTATAACTTGTTAATAATCAATAAATAAATCTAATTTTTGGCCGCAACATCAAAAAACTTGCCAAAAAATATTTTTTTTAATAAGTTTCAGCTTTAATCCGTACCTTTGCAATCCTTAAAATTATATTGTAGCGCAAGCTATGCGTAATTTGATGGAATCTTCACATAAAAGTTTTAAAAAAATATGTCTGCAACAAAAACAAATGCTGCTAAAAGAATCAATTTCGGAAAGGTTGATTTATTAGCGGAACAACCCGATTTGCTTGCAATCCAGCTGCAATCGTTTAAGGATTATTTTCAACTAGAAACCACGCCAGATAAGCGTAACAACGAAGGCTTGTTTAGAGTATTCAAAGAAAATTTTCCTATTACTGACACCAGAAATATTTTCGTTTTAGAGTTCTTAGATTATTTTGTTGACCCACCACGTTACACTATTGATGAGTGTATTGAAAGAGGTTTAACCTACGCTGTTCCTTTAAAAGCTAAACTACGTTTAAGCTGTAATGATGAGGAGCATGTAGATTTTCAAACTATTGTGCAAGATGTATTCTTAGGCAACATTCCTTACATGACCCCACGTGGTACATTTGTAATTAATGGTGCTGAAAGGGTAGTAGTAAGTCAATTGCACCGTTCACCTGGTGTATTCTTTGGTCAATCAGTTCACCCTAACGGTACTAAAATTTATTCTGCAAGGGTTATTCCTTTTAAAGGAGCTTGGATGGAGTTTGCAACTGATATCAACAATATTATGTATGCATACATTGATCGTAAAAAGAAGTTTCCGGTAACCACCTTATTACGTTCAATAGGTTTTGAAACAGATAAAGATATTCTTGAATTATTTGGCATGGCCGATGAGGTTAAGGCAGATAAAAAGAATTTAGAAAAGCATATTGGTAAGCGTTTAGCTGCTCGTGTACTACGTACATGGGTAGAAGATTTTGTTGATGAAGATACAGGTGAAGTAGTATCAATTGAAAGAAACGAAATTATATTAGAAAGAGATACGGTATTAGATGAAAGCAACATAGCTACAATTTTAGTTACTGAAGTTGCTAGCGTATTTATACAAAAAGAAGAGGTAAGTGGTGATTACGCTATCATTTACAACACTTTAAATAAAGATACTTCTAACTCTGAATTAGAAGCTGTACAGCATATTTATAAGCAATTAA
>JAAFHG010000511.1 GCA_013297585.1 Chitinophagales bacterium | reverse complement strand
TAAGCGCGAAACCTTCCTTGAGATGAGTTTACTTTTAAGGGTCGTTAAAGACTATGACGTTGATAGGCTACAGGTGTAAAGGTGGTAACATCAAAGCCGAGTAGTACTAATTGCCCGTAAGCTTTATTTTTTATTTTGTATCTTTTGCAACTTATCCCAATATGTAAATTATTATTTAGCTCTGCTAATTACCTTCTTATGGTGATTATTCCGAGGGTGTTCACCTCTTCCCATTCCGAACAGAGAAGTTAAGCCCCTCATGGCCGATGGTACTGCAAAACAATGTGGGAGAGTAGGTAGTTGCCATATTTATTGAAGCCTCAAGTTTTTACTTGGGGCTTTTTTGTTATATAGCACTCTCGTGTAAATTTTACTCCCTGCGATACTACGCCAAAGTTTATTCCTACTTTTTTTGTTGAAATCTTTTTGTTTTAAGAATATTTTCTTAGTTTTATTAAGCAATCGTTGTATAAACATTAATAAAACAACAGTAATTTTTGGTACCGAACTAAAAATTACTTAACCAACACAAACCACAAACATGCCGCTAAAATGGCTACACATACCGTTGCTGCTAAGTTTGAGCACGCCTTCATTTGCACAAACCGACAGCCCAAACATTACCCAAGTACCCCTTAAATTTATTACCCAAAGCAATAAAAAAATTGATAGCTACTGCGATAAACTGCACAACAATACTTTAAAAACATTAAAAAAACTAGCCGAGTGGGAAGGTAAAATAAAAACCCTGCTACAAAAAACCAGCCCAGCCGTAGCAGAAGAATTATTTAACGGCTATAGTGCAAGCTTTGCCAGCATGCTAGCCCAAATAGAAAATGGCCAGCAGGTAGCAAACCAAGCGACTGCCAGCTACAGCGAATATACCGATAAGCTAATCACCCATATCAAATATGTAGACAGCAAAAAACAAGAACTACATACTAAATACACAAAACCCTTAGAAGAAGCCAAAAAACAAATAGCTACATTAGATAGCACTACTGCCCAAAGCGAAGCAATAGAAAAACTAATAGCCCAACGCAAACAACAACTATTAACCGCAGCGTACCAAGCCCTAGGCAAAAATAAATACCTTAAAAAAATACATGCAGAAACTACCTATTATACTGATGCACTAAAAGAATACAAAGCAGCTTTTACCCAACCCAAACTATTAGAGCAAAAAATTATACAAGGCCTACAACGCATACCCGCAGTACAAAACTTTGTACAGCAAAACAGTATGCTCGCCAGCTTATTCGGCCCACCTTCTAGTGCAAACAAGGTAGTGTATAAAAAAGTGTGTAAACTAGATTTTAATAATATCGGATAATGTGAACCCGAGCGAAGTTTTTGGGTAAAATTTGTTGGGCTAGATGCCCAACAAATTTTTGAAACATCGGCATAAAGTTTCACCGTCGCTTCGTTCTTGGGTACACTAAAGATATGTGTTTTTATTTTATTCAAAATTTAGTTGTTTATTGCTTTTAAATTGATAAATTGGGAAAGAGAATTCTGGTCTATTCATGGCCACACTGCCAAGCAAGAACAACACAGATTCGGGGCTTGGCATGGAGCTTCTCATTCGTAGTGTTCGTTTGTAATTTCGATTCAATCTCTCTATCCAATTGGTAGTATATATCATTCTTCTTATTTCAACATCGTAATCTAAATAATTAAAGTAGAGCTGGTATCTATTATCTCTGTATACCCTAAAAGAAGGGTATTTTTTTATCCATTTAGTTATAAAAATATTAAACCTTGCGATACCGGCTTTTGAGGTTTCAGTAGCAATATCAGGCTGTAACACTTCTTTTATATCATCAGCCACTTGATGCTTATCCGATGGTTTTACCTTGCTCAATATACCTCTGGTTAAATGTACGGTGCATAATTGTACTACTGCTTTGGGAAACACTTTTGCAACTGCGTTTTCTATACCTGTTAAACCATCGCTAACTACTAACTGAACCTGTTCAACGCCTCGTTCTTTCAAGCTTTCAAAAGCTTCTTCCCAATTGCTGGCACCTTCAGTTGGATGATTTATTACACTTAAAACCTCTCTAGTTCTATCCTGCTTAACTGCTAAAATGGTATAATATGCTTCGTTATAAACGGCATCAATCCTACGGGTATGCCAGTAGGTAGCGTCGATGTAGATAATGGGATAGGTTTTATCCAAATCTTTACGCTCCAGCCAAGCAAACACATCGCTTCTTGCCTCTGCCATCATTTGGCTAATAGCGGACTTACTATAAGTTTTGCCATATATTTTGCCAAACAAATCGCCAACTTGTTCTGTTGTTAACCCTGATTTGTACAACTCAAATGCCATCTCTTGGCATTCTTTATCCTGGTCTTTTATTAGCCCTAAAATGAGTGGATAAAAATTGTGGTGACGACTTCGGGGTACAACCAACTCTAACTTACTCTTATGAGCGAAAACGCTGCTTAAACGATACCCATTTGAACTATCAGAAGTCTTATTGTTAAACTCTTCTCGTTCGGCTCTCATAATAGCTTCCAAGCTCATTTTTAATAGCTCTCGATAACCATCTTGTTTGTTTGCAATTTCATCTAAAATGTTGCAAATTTGTTCCTGTGTAAAATTCATATATGATTCTTGTTTTGTAGATACTACAAAAATCTAACTTTTTGAATTTTACACACTTTTTAGAACACTATCAAGCATTACAGCAGCAAACAAAAACGATGTAGTATTGCAGGCCTATAAAAGTACAGGCGTGCATTTAGTTTAAAGTTATGCCACAAACTAACTTAGTAAAAAAGATGATAACAATCTTCACAATCCGCTAATGCAGTATCGTTAATACATTACCTGCTGTAACCACCAAATT
>JAAFHG010000121.1 GCA_013297585.1 Chitinophagales bacterium | reverse complement strand
TTTTTTTTATACTCATATGACCAGCATTTTCTAATACATGAATGTACGTACAATTGGGCATATGCGTTTGCTCTAAGCTATCTTTTATAGGTACGGCAACATCTTCAGTGCCTATGATAAACAACACTGGCAAATTGCTGCCCTTTAAAACAGCAGTTTTATCCAATCTGTTCATCATTGCTCGATAATAATTTTGCAACGCTACCGAGTCAAAGCTTTTGCTAGCATTAATTAAAGCGTCTATTATTATATTATCTGTAAGCTTAAATACATTTGAAAATAAATTAGGAATGGTTGTTTTTAAAAACGCATAGCCTCCATATTCATCCATCATAGCAATACCTCGCTGTCTATTTGCTTTCTTTTCATCACTATCAGCATACGCAGTTGAATGTACTAACCCAAAACCTTTAAGCGCATTACAATATTTTTCGGCAAATGACAAGGTAATATAACCACCCATACTATGGCCAAGCATTACGCATTGGTTAATAGACAAATGCTGTAATAGAGCAAACACAACATCTGCATAGTAATCTATTGTGCTTAACTTTTCGTTTAGCAATACGGCTTCAGGTACAACAGATTGCCCTGAACCAGGTAAATCAATTAATACCACTTTAAAATTTGATTGTAAAACACTAGCTGCACCCAGCCACACATTACTGTCTTCGCCAAAGCCGTGTATTAATACCACCACATTACCACTACCCTTTTGGCCGTAAGCAATGCGCATGTTTTCAAACTCAAAAAAATCTTGCATTTTTATTTTTTTACAAACCGGTTTATTAACCAACGAGCAATGTGCCAGCCTAATAATAATGCCGCAAACACCGTTGCAATTTTGTACAGATAATCACCATAAGCAACATATACTGTTTCAGACATTTCAGTTGGAATATTGTATTTTAAGGCTGCTTGTTTGTAACAAGGTTGCGTTGCTACGATGTCGCCCCTGTCATTTATCACCGCACTTATACCCGTATTGGCACTTCTAGCTACCCATCGTCTTGTTTCTATAGCCCTTAGTCTAGCGTATTGTAAATGCTGTTTGTGGCCAGGTGTATTGCCCCACCAACCATCGTTTGTAATAATTGTAATAATATTGGCACCACGTTGTACATAACTAGCTACATATTCACCATAAATGCTTTCGTAGCAAATAACGGGCGCAGTTACATAAGGGTTGCCATTTAAGGCAAATATTTTCGAGCTATCACTTTTGCCATAACCACCAGTGCTTCCACCAAATTTTTCAAAAATGGGGCCTAAAAAATTTAAGAATGTAGGTAGGCTTTCAACACCCGGCACCAACTTACTTTTATTGTAAAACTGCAATGGTTCATTAGCCTTAATAGCCACAGCAGCGTTAAACAAATCGTAATAATTACCATTACCTGCAAGCCTTGCAGTAGCTGTATATTTTTCAGCACCATACATTTTATAGGTTTCAATGCCAGAAACGATAGTAACATTAGGATGTTGCTGAATGAAGGTAAATATTGGTTTGTAGATGTCACTCGCAGCTACATGACCTTGCTCTTCTTGCGCACTCATAGCGGTTTCTGGCCACACAATTAATTTAGTTGATGAGTCAATATTTTGCTCAGACAACCGCACTAATATTTGTACTTGCTGCGCTAGTGAATTGCTATTAAATTTTTGATAAGGATCTATGTTTGGCTGAATGATGAGAACATTAGAACCGCTGATTGGATTGATAATTTTGATGCGCTGTGATACGAAAGGAGATAATAAAAAAGGAACAGTGATGACGCCAATTAAAATACCAATACTTTTACTATTGACCATTGACCATTTACCATTGACTCTTTGTTGAAACTTTTCTATAAACTCTTTTACCGCAATATTTACCAGCAAAATCCACAACGTACCACCACTTACACCAGTGTATTCGTACCATTGTACCCAACTAGGATGCGATGCAAAAACGTTACCTAAGGTTAACCATGGCCAGCTTAATTGCCAGTTCAAATGAATATATTCAAATAGCATCCAAAAAGCTACCAAAGCTATATAGCCACTACGTTTGCCGTACGTTTTTTTAAACGTAAAATAGCCCCACCAAGGTAAGCACATTAGCAAACTATTAGCAATAATGGCAGCTATTGAACCTACATCCGTAGAGTTCCAAATCCACCATGTAGTTGTGGCATTCCAAAGAAGTAATGCCAGAAATGAGAAGCCGAAAAAGGCATTCTTTTTTACAACAGTATCAGCCACAAATAGTAGTGGTACTAAAGCAAAAAAAATAGTAAATGTGAGTGGTGAAACAGGCCAAGCGGCAAATAATAATACACCGGATAAAATACTTAATCCAAATAATTGAGAACGCTTCACAGCAAATATTTTGGTGTGAAAGTTAAGTGGAATTTTTTGTTAGTTGAGTATAGAAATGTACAGAATAGAAACACTCGCAAACTCTGTGCAAAACTCAATTCCTCTGTGGTTAAATAAAATGCTAATCTTCAAAATGAATAGAAAACGAAATCATGCGAGATTGAATTTTATCAAACACGCTAGAATACTTTAAAGTTTCATCTCTTGCATGAATATTAGAAAGCCCATATGTAAACTTAATTTCGGGCGAAATAGTTACGAATTTTAGAAATAAGTTACAGCCAATACCACCTTCAAGCGCAAAATCGCTGCCTTTAAGTTTTATTAAATCTTCGGCATTTCTAGCTGTAGAGTTGCTACTTAAATCCTTATCGAAACGTACACCACCTAGTAAGTACACTCTAAAATTATCTATTCGATCTGAATTAAATTTAAAATGAATAGGTAAACTTACAAGCGTAGAAGGCAATATTTTTCTTTGTTCCTCAGCCTCTGTTGCCAAGCGTTTGCCTAGTGTGTATGAAAAATATTTTGCACCGCCAATAATTAACTGCGGGTTAATGCGCAGTTGAAATCTATCGCTTAACCTAGCAGTACCAAGCAAGCCCAAAGTAATACCACCACTTGACCCAGGTTGAGCAACAAGAATACTATCATCTTGCAAAAATCTGCTTGACTTGGTAGGGTGTAAAAATGTTGAATTGTAACCTAAAGTAATACCAAAATAATACCTTAAGTCATCATGAAAAGGACGATTAATTTCTTTTTGAGCTTGAACTTTTAAGCTAGCAACAATAACTAGCAAAAGCAACATTACCCTTGTTACTTGACCCCGCAATAAATAGTGCATATGCCTAAACTAAGTGATTTTAAATACGTTTGGGTAAAGCCTGCTTCATGCATAATGGTTAAAAAAGTTTGTCCTTCGGGGAAGGCTTGAACACTATCGTTCAAATATTGATAAGCGTCCTTATTTTTAGCAAACAACTTGCCAAAAGAAGGGGCAATCACATCCATATATAAATTATAGAACTGCTTAAACACAATATTTTTGGGTTTAGAGAATTCTAAAACTACTAGTTTTCCGCCAGGTTGCAGCACACGCCTCATTTCTTGCAAACCTTTTAACAAATTTTGAAAATTTCTTACACCAAAAGCAACGGTTATGGCGTCAAAACTATTATCGTCATAACCAATATTTTCGCTATCGCCCTTATACAACTGAATAATATTTTGAAGGCCTTTAGCAGCAATTTTTTGCCTGCCTAAATCTAGCATACCTTCACTAATATCTATACCAATAATGTTGGTGGGCTTTAAAATATCGTAAGTCATTAATGCCACATCAGCAGTACCAGTTGCAACGTCTAAAACTTTCTTGGGCTTCAAACTTGTTAACTGCTTGATGGCCTTCATCCGCCATGTAATATCTATACCAGCACTTAAAAATCTGTTTAAGAAATCGTATCTAAAAGCGATATTATCAAACATGTCAGCCACTTGCTCTTTTTTGCTTAAGTTGCTATCCTTTTGTGGCACCACACCGTCATGTGCATATTTTTCCATTGTTGCGAAGATATTGTAATTACGTATTTAGCCGAGATACTTAGAATTAAAATCATTTTTTGGCTGCATCATTTACACAAAAAAGTGTTGTTTGTTTAAAAAAATAACAAGTAAACGTTTTATGAAACAATAATTTAATGCAATTAGATACACTTGTTTAACAATAACAAAATATTTTTAAGCTTTTTTATTTTAGTTTACAAGAAAACACAGCATTACATTTACATATACAATTGCTATAGATAAGTTTTTTATCCTATCAATTGCATTATCGTTAATATAATAAAAATATTTACAATGTTTATACTCAAATCAGCATCAAAAAACGAATTAATTACACAATTTGCCAACTGGCTTGTAGCAGATATTGCAAGCGTACTTGCAGTACAAAATCGCTACACCATTGCATTATCTGGCGGTAGTACACCCATGGATTTATTCAAAGTATTAGCCTCAGAACCGTATGCATCTAAAATTGATTGGCATAAAGTACATATTTTTTGGGGTGATGAGCGAGACGTACCCTTTGAGGACGATAGAAATAATGCCAAACACGCATTCGATTTATTACTTACAAAAGTGCCTGTACCTGCTAATCAGATTCATGTAATTGAAACCATTTATACAGCAGATATTGCTGCAAGAAGATACGATCAATTGTTACACGAATACTTTGATAGTAAACCACACAGTTTTGATTTAGTAATGCTTGGCATGGGTGACGATGGACACACATTATCGTTATTTCCTGGCACATCGGTTATACACGAAACTTCAAAACTTGCCACATCTTTTTATTTAGATGCACAAAAAATGAACCGCATTACTATTACCGCACCTATTACCAATAAAGCTGTAGCAGTTTGTTTTTTAGTTTCAGGCAAAAGCAAAGCACCTGCATTAAAAGAAGTATTACAAGGTGACTATCAACCCGATGTTTATCCATCGCAATGCATAAAACCGCTTAACGGCAACTTGCATTGGTTTATAGATGAAGATGCCGCCGGACTATTATAAAAAAAAGCCTCAACTATTAATATCACAGTTGAGGCTTTTCTATGTCTTTTAAACAATTTATTTATTTGCAAATTTAAAAGTTCCAGACCATGTATTGGTGGCCTTAGACAGCGACGTAATAGCAACGGTACAAACACAAGCCTGACCACCAGTTGGTATACTTGTTATCGTAAAACTATTTGCAGCTGTGGTAGATTTTGCAACGCTTGTTGTAAAAAAATTGTTTGATGCTGTTTCTAACCTAGCAGTTACATCTATTTTAACACCACCAGAAGGCATTACCGAAGAAATGTTTACTGCAACAGGCAGGCCAGAACCAAGTGCAGCGGGCGTAAGAATAGAGTTAATAGTTGGTGTGGTTGTTACAATTAAATCCGCTTCGTTTACTACTACTGGCGGTGTAGGTGTATCGTCACCACCTTTACTACAACTACTTAAAACTGCTGTAAATAGTATAATTGTACATATTGGCATTAACCACTTAGAAAAAAAACTACGCATAAAAAAAATTTTTATAAAAATAATAGTTTTAAGCATTCATGAATAGAAACCTAAAAGGTTGTTTAACTTAATCGGTAGCAATAATAACATTTCTACTAAAACTTTCCTCCAAAGAGATGATAGTTTCTGTTCTATCGATACCTTTAATTTTTTGCAATTCATCGTGTAGTACAAAACGTAGTTGCTGTATATCCTTACATACAATTTCTATAAACATGCCGTAGTTACCAGTTGTGTAATTTACACGAACCACCTGCGGAATTTTTTTTAATTCTTTGGCTACAGCATCATACATAGAACTTTTTTCTAGGTAAACACCTATAAAAGCAACTACATCGTAGCCAAGTGCTTTTAAATCAACTGCAAGCCTTCTACCCTGTACAATGCCAGAATCTTCCAGTTTTTTTATCCGTACATGTATCGTTCCACCTGATACAAAGAGCTTCTTGCCCAAATCTGCATATGAGACTTCGGCATTGCTCATCATCTCTTGAATTATTTGATAATCTAGCTTATCAAGATGTAATTTATTTTGCATTGCGTATTATTATTAAATATTTTTCAATAAAAAGTAATTTTATTTAAACAATATCTAAATTTTTAAAAAAAGTTTGAATTATTTGTAAGATTATGGCTAATACTTTAATATTGCACTATCAAAGTTCTTTAAGCGTTTAAAATAATTCAACAAAATAGGTACTTTTTTTGAAAATACAGCACATAAAACATTTTAAACGGCATTTTTTATTGTGGGGTGATGAAATTTTTGGCAGACATGCCCTCTTGTCTCGGGGGTGAGGATAACAGAATAAACTTAGCATAGAGCCGAACAGGTAGTAATACTTGTTCGACCAGGGTAGACCACTCAACTTTGTGCTATGGCTAACTGCCTCGTGGAGGTTCGATCCCTTCCCCTACAGCAAAAGCCTCTGAAAGTAAATTCAGAGGCTTTTTTATTACATGTCTCCAAATTTACATCTACATTATAGTTTTCTACTGATTTTAAATTACTTAAACATATAAAATTATTATTCGCAACTATGCTTATATATTTGGCATCTTATTAGCTAATTATTTGTTTTTTATAATCCATTTATCTCGAAAAATCGTATATACTTATTAAATTCAACTATTAATTAAGATGGTTATTTTACAGGATTTTAGGCTTACAGATTGTAACCATTTCATTGCTTACCAAAAACATGGTTTTTTAAACAAAAGCGTGTATTTAATATTAACCGCTAATGATATTATTGTAGGCATTGAAGTAAATACTAAAATAAAAACCGAAAGTTTATCCCGCTTGGGCAACTTATTTATAGATATTCCCTTGGCAAAGCAAAGAGGCGAAGCAGATAATCCTTACTCATACATTAATAAAGAAATTATAAAAAATTTCGAAAAAAAGCAGTTGTTTAGTAAGGATATGCTTTTTGCTAGTAAAAACAATTTTAAAATCGATAAAGTTCATATAAATAAAATATCATACATTGGTATTAAGCATGCAAAATTCCCAAATTGCGGCAATATAATAATAGAAACTAAAGTAGAAACTGTAACCCACCCCAACCCTAACTTACGCATACCCAACCGTGAACTTACTTTACTTGGTAAGCAGGATTACGAAAAAGTAATTACCTACTTTAATACCGCACAATTATAATAATATCACTTCCTTGGGCCTTGCTCAAGGGCTTTTTTATTTACCATAGCAATACGCTGTGTAGGCTATATTTGCCCACTTCAATTAGCAAATAATGTCGCACAAAAAATTAATTCGCTTCGAGGCCATTAAAGGCTTTGACAATGTATTAGAATATCCTGAAAATATGCCAGGCAACTGGCATAATACATTTAAAAATACCAATCCTATTACGCTAGAACTAGCTTGTGGCAAAGGCGAATATGCCGTTGGTTTGGCAAGATTAGATGCTAATATGAATACCATTGGTGTAGATATTAAGGGCAACCGCATTTGGCGTGGCGCTAAAACGGCATTAGAAGAAGGCTTACAGAATGTAGCTTTTTTACGCACCGAGATAGATAAAATTACCAACTACTTTGCCCCTAACGAGGTGGCTGATATTTGGATAACGTTTCCTGACCCGCAGTTGCGCTTGTCTAAAGCTAAAAAACGCCTCACGCACCCTAAGTTCTTACGCTTGTACCAGCAAGTGTTAAGCAACGATGGCACTATTAACCTAAAAACCGATAGCCCAGATTTATACAATTTTACCAAAACAGTCGTCAACTTATTTGAGCTAGAATTGTTAAATGATTATGATGATGCTTACAATCAGCCAAATATTACTCAAGAATTGCATATAAAAACTTATTACGAAAGCCTAGATATTGCGCAAAGCAAACGCATACATTACCTGAAATTTAAAATCAACAAGCCATTACCATTGGCCAAAGACGAGATACTAAAGCAACTAATACATGAGCCAGCCACTAGTTGAAAATATTGATTTTTACTACGATGAGCAAGGCTATATGGTACTTACCGAACACTATCATCTTGAAAAAGGCCACTGCTGCGGCTACGGTTGCAGGCATTGCCCTTACAATTACGATTGTGTGCCAGAACCAAAACGTAGCCAACTTTTAGAATCACAACAAGCCCTGCTACATGCCAAAGGCTAAAAAAATACAAGCCCCCACCAATGCTTTGCCCAAGATATTACCTAGCGGTAAAAGCGATATCAGTTTTTTTGAGCAGGTATACGATGTGGTGCGACAAATACCCAAAGGCCGTGTTACAAGCTACGGCGTTATTGCCGCATTTTTAGGTGCCAAATCTAGTGCACGCATGGTTGGTTGGGCAATGAATGCCTCGTTTACCGTTAGGCCTAAAGTGCCCGCCCATAGGGTGGTTAATCGCAATGGCATGCTAAGCGGTAAAGCTCATTTTGTACCACCCACCCTTATGGAAGAACTGCTAACCAAAGAGAACATAAAAGTTGAAAATAATAGGGTTGTAGATTTTGAAAAGAAATTTTGGGATCCTGCTATTGACTTAAATTTTTAACATATCGGCCACAACACACATAAAGCAACTACGCTAAGTGCCATATAAATTACTACCCCGAAAAAATTAGTAGCTAAATGCATCAAATTCACAATAAAATGTATCATATAATAGTAACTTACGCTCAATAGTTTAGTTACTTTGCAATAGATAACCCAATAGTTATGAAAAGAATGGTTAAAATGCCTTTGTTGCTGCTTGTATTATGCGGGCTATTGTATGCCTGCAACAAAACAGCAGATGTGCCGGGCGGAAATAACGGCGAAACGGGAACGCCTGTGGTGGGCGGCACAACATCGCCTTATAAAGACACCGTTTCGGTAACACTAGGCACAGTTACACTTAAATACAGTAAAACCTCGGCTTGCTACCCAAGCAATGAGATTTTTGCATTTGATGCTTCGGCAGCTGGGCTACCAAGTGGTGCTACCTATAGTTGGGATTTTGGTGATGGGCAAACATCTGTTGGTAGTAATGTGCGTAATATTTATGAAAATGCTGGTTCTTACACCGTTATATGTACCATTAAAAACAGCGCTGGCTCTGTATTAAGTACAAGCACTATAAATGTAAAAGCTTGGGGGCAGCAAGTAACGCCACATGCGGTATTTAGCAGCCAGATATACGATGTAAATTTTGTAAATAATATGGCTTTTACCAGTCAATCATCGGTGCAGCGTGGTACGCTTACCAACTATGCTTGGGATTGGGGTGATGGTACAACTACTAGTACAGCTAATGCTTTTACGCCACACAATTTTCCGCAAGTGGCAGCTGATATGGTGTATCCTGTAAAATTGGTAGCTACGGCAAATTCTGGTTGTAAAGACACGGCTGTAGTATCGGTACCTGTGGCAGCGGTATTTGCACCAAGTGGTAGTTTTGATGCAGTGAGTTACGATGTGTGCTCAAATGAATACTTCATATTTACACCAACTGTTAC
>JAAFHG010000191.1 GCA_013297585.1 Chitinophagales bacterium | reverse complement strand
TGCTGACCAGCAGCAGTTTCACCACTTAACATTACAGCATCAGCACCTTCAAGTACTGCATTTGCAACGTCGGTAATTTCGCTTCTGTTTGGTTTCACACGGTCAATCATGCTTTCCATCATTTGCGTAGCCACAATTACTGGCTTACCACGGTGAATACATTTGCGGATTAACTCTTTTTGAATTAAAGGAATTCTTTCAACAGCCAATTCAACACCCAAATCGCCACGAGCCACCATAATACCATCACTTTCTAAAATGATATCACGAATATTAACCAATGCTTCAGGCTTTTCAATTTTAGCAATGATTTTTGTTTTACTCTTTTTCTCGTCTAGTTTGCTTCGTAAAATCACTAAATCTTTTACACTTCTTACAAAGCTTAAAGCTACCCAATCGCATTTTTGCTCAATGATAAACTCTAAGTCTACCAAATCTTTATCGGTTAATGCTGGTAATGAAATTTTAGTATCTGGCAGGTTTAAACCTTTTTTAGAAGATAACATACCACCTAAAGTAACCTGAACTTTTACATTTTTATCTTTAGTAATGTCTATTACTTTTACTTCAATTTTACCATCATCAATCATAATAATGTTACCAACTCTAACATCATCTGCAAGGTTTGGATATGATACATAAATTTTTTCTAGTGTACCAACACATTTTTCGTTGGTAAAAGTTAAAATATCGCCTACGGCTAATGGTAATGCATTGTTTTCTATTTCACCAACACGCAATTTAGGGCCTTGTAAATCGGCTAAAATTGAGATATTGTAACCAAGTGTATCGTTAATGGTACGAATATGTGTAATAATTTGTGCTTTATCTTCATGAGAACCATGAGAGAAATTAAGACGAAAAATATTTACACCTGCGCGTACTAATTCTAGTAATTGGTCGTAAGAATCGCAAGCTGGACCTACAGTTGCAACAATTTTAGTTTTGTGAAGTGTGTGTTTTTCTTCAGATGCAGGCGTGCTTACAATCGCTTTGTCAGTTTTTTTACTCATAAAATTAATTTTGAAATGCTTTATAAAACTACTTAATATTAATAATGCAAAAAGCCAACTAATACTTAGCTGGCTAATATTTTAACAATTTTCATCCATTCTTGACCAATAGTTTGCTTTTGTTTTACAGCGTTGTCTAGTGGTGTATAATGTATTTTATTATTTACAACACCTACCATTACGTTATTTCTACCAATAAGCAAGCTTTCAACCGCATAATAACCCATGTGGCTAGCTATCAATCTGTCTTCACAACTTGGCGAACCACCACGTTGAATATGACCTAGAATACAAACACGCACATCGGCTTTTGGTACACGCTCCTTTACAATTTTTGCAAGTTCATTTGCGTCACCAAATTGTCCTCCTTCTGCTACAACAATTAAGTTTACCAGTTTCTTACGTTTTTCTTTTTCTGTAAGATTGGCAATTAACTCTTCAATATCAGTTTTAGTTTCTGGTATTACAATATTTTCTGCACCTGTTGCAATACCGCTATGTAACGCAATATAACCAGCATCACGGCCCATCACTTCTACTATAAATAAACGGTCATGCGCATCCATTGTATCGCGAATCTTATCAATTGCTTCTACAGCGGTATTTACAGCCGTATCAAAACCAATAGTCACATCGCTACCTGCAATATCTTTATCAATAGTACCTGGCAAGCCAATACAAGGGATGTCGTACTCGTTACTAAACGTTTGTGCACCTTTAAAGCTACCATCACCACCAATAATTACCAAGCCATCAATACCAAAACGCTTAAGATTTTTGTAAGCAATAGCCCTGCCCTCTGGTGTTCTAAATTCAGCGCTACGTGCTGTTTTTAAAATAGTACCGCCACGTTGTATAATGTTGGCAACACTTTTACTATCCATCGGAAAAATATCGTTATCAATCATGCCACTGTAGCCGCGTCTAATACCAAATACTTCTAAACCATGATAAATACCGGTTCTTACAACTGCCCTTATGGCAGCATTCATTCCAGGAGAATCTCCGCCCGAAGTTAAAACGCCAATTCTTGTTACTTTGTGCTTGCTCATTTCTGAATAAATAGGGAAAAAATTATCAATACCTAAAACACCAAGTCGCAAAAGTACGGATTTGAAATTTAATCGCAATCGTGTACGATTTTTATAATGATAAAGTAATGTTGTAAAATGAAAATATTAATAACAGGTAGTAATGGTTTTTTAGGTCAGCATTTGTGTATAAGTCTTGCTAACAAAGGGTTTGATGTGATTGCTACTAGCAGAGGCAGTAACAAGCTTGAGCACCTGAAAAATATACAATTTCAAGCGGTTGATGTGACTAAAAAAAATGAAATTGAGGTTGTAATGCTGCAATTTAAACCTGATGTAATCGTTCACAATGCCGCCATGAGTAAGCCCGATGATTGTAATTTAAACAAAGCTACTTGCATATTGCAAAACGTAACCGCAACAGAATACTTGATTGAAGCAGCTAAAAAATTGAATAGCTATTTCATTTATGTTTCTACGGATTTTGTTTTTGGCGAAAATGGACCACACAATGAAACAGCTGAAAAAGAACCATTAAATTTTTATGGAAAAAGTAAATTGATGGCAGAAGAAATAGTTGCAAATAGCGGCTTGAAATATGCCATCATGCGACCAGTTTTTATTTATGGCAAACAATTAGCAAACATGAAAAGTACTTTTTTACATTGGGTAAAGAATAGTTTAAGTAATGGACAAAAAATAAGCGTTGTAAATGACCAACAACGTACACCAACCTATGTAAATGATATTTGCAATGGTTTAATTGCAATGATAGAAAAACAAGCAACCGGTGAGTTTCATTTAGCTGGTAAAGACATTTTAACGCCTTATCAAATGGCTGTAATACTTGCTAACAGCTTAGAATTAGACGCATCATTAATTACACCAGTAACTTCTGAAACCTTTGTAGAACCTGTAAAACGAGCAAAAAAATCAGGATTAAAAATAGATAAGGCTATCAGAGAATTAAATTATCAACCAGTAAGTTTTGAAGAAGGTATAAGATTGAGTTTCTTGTAGTATTAACGACGTTTTAAAATAGCAACAGTCAACCTACTAACACATATTAAATGTTCTTTTTCATCGTGAATTTTAATATCCCAAACATGGGTGCTACCGCCAAGATGTAAGGGTGTTGCGGTAGCAGTCACAAATCCTTCTTTAACGCCACGCAAATGATTGGCATTAATTTCTAAGCCCACACACATCATGGTTTCGTGGTTAATAACTAATGCGGAAGCAACACTGCCAACTGTTTCAGCCAGGGCAACACTTGCACCACCATGCAACAAGCCATAGGGCTGATGTGTGCGCTTATCAACAGGCATAGTTGCTTTAAGATAATTTTCTCCTATTTCGGTAAATTGCATACCTAAATGTTCACCTAAAGTATTTTTACCTAAGTGTGCAATATCTGCAATTGTTACAGCTTGATTATGCCAAATACTTTTATTCAAGATATATGTGTGTTAACGCTTCAAAAAATCAATAACTGCTTGTGGTAAAAAAGGCGATGCATCACCACCGTTTTTAATAATATCTCTTACAATTGTAGAAGCCACTGATGTAAACTTTGGTTCGCCTGTTAAAAACACCGTTTCAATATTGCTATCCATGGTTCTATTGGCATCGGCAATAGATTTTTCATACTCAAAATCGCTCACAAAACGAATACCTCTTAATATAAATTTTGCACCTATTTTTTTACAATAGTCAATAGTTAAACCTTCGTAGGCCACACTTTCTACTCGCTTATCATCCTTATAAATTTCATTAAACCAAGCCATACGTTGCTCAGCAGAAAACATTGGATTTTTAGCAGCATTAGTACCTACACCTACTACAATCTTATCAAACAATGGTAAGGCTCGGTTGATGATGTCTACATGACCAAGTGTTACAGGATCAAAAGTACCAGGAAACAAGCAAATTCTCATAATTTGTGGTTTGTAATTGGGGATTTGTGATTTTCTTAATTCATGAACGCATCATAAACCATAAATCAGAAATCATCAATTGGTTTAGTTACCGTTATTTGACAATAAATACAACACAGCCATTCGCACAGCTACACCATTTTCAACCTGATTTAAAATAATTGAGTTGTTCCCGTCAGCCACATCACTATCTAATTCCACGCCTCTATTAATTGGGCCTGGATGCATGATAGTAATTTGCTTACCCAAACTATCTAGTAATTTTTGACTAACACCATAAGCCAAATTATATTCACGAAGTGATGAAAATAAGGGTTGATTTTGACGCTCTAATTGAATGCGCAATACATTAGCAACATCGCACCACTGCAATGCATTTTTTATATTGTATTCAACACGTACGTTTAATGCCTCACTAATGTATTTAGGTATTAGTGTTGGTGGGCCGGCAACCACTATTTCCGCACCCATTTTTTGCAATAAATAAATATTACTCAACGCTACCCTACTGTGCATGATATCGCCAATGATGGCCACTTTAAGCCCTTGCAAGCTGCCAAATTTTTCTTGCATAGAAAAGGCATCCAGTAAAGCTTGAGTAGGATGTTCGTTAATTCCATCACCAGCATTTACGATTGCCGCAGGTATATGTTTTGCCAAAAAATGTGGCGCACCACTAGCACTATGGCGCATTACCACCATATCTACCTTCATGCTTAAAATATTATTCACCGTGTCTAATAGTGTTTCGCCTTTAGCAGCAGATGAGCTACTTGCAGCAAAATTTAATGTATCTGCGCTTAAACGTTTTTCTGCCAATTCGAAACTCATTCTTGTACGTGTAGAGTTCTCGTAAAATAAGTTCACAATAGTTACATCACGTAACGATGGTACTTTTTTAACTGGCCTTTGTAAAACGTCTTTAAAATTAGAAGCAGTAGAAAGAATGATTTCTATATCCTCTTTAGTGAGGTTTTTAATACCTAGAAGGTGCTTAGTAGAAAGTTTCATTAAAAAGCGAAATTAGAGGAAAAAAGGGTACAAGATTCAAGTTTCAGGGTTCAAGATTCAAGAATCGCATTTAAGTACGAAATCATAAAAAAATTATCCCAGTTTATTAATAATTGAAGACATAATAAGCTTGATTTGCTCACATTCGTTAATCAATCTAGCTCGTTCTTCTTCCAAATTTTTATCTCCATAATTCAATATTAATTTAAGCCAATGATTTGTTTCTTTCGCTTCTCTTCTAGCAATCTTTAGTTTCATTAACTCATCTGCTTTACCAAAGAGTCAGATGCTTCAATGTAATTTGCACCAACAGAACCACTTGATCTAATTACTTGAGAAATATATGCTTTGTTAATTACGTCCCATTTTAGCTCAGTACAAAAATCTCTCACTTTTGTACCAAAATACCCAAACCGTTCTTCAAGTTGTTGAGACATTTTCAATTAACGAGTTTAATATTAATTAATTTATTAATATCTTTAGGCCAAGTGCTTGTTTCTTGTACCTTGCTTCTTGAATCTCTTTCCTATCCCATCAACTGTACACCTTCTTCAAAGTTTACCAATACTTTCTGGTTGGCAAAAGTATCTATGGAACGACCTACATAATCTGGTTGAATGGGGTATTCACGGCTAAAACGTCTATCTATCAACACACACAATTCTACCTTGCTTGGCCTACCAAAATCTAATAATGCATCCATAGCTGCACGAATCGTTCTGCCCGTCCACAAAACATCATCAATCAACACCACATTTTTACCCTCAATACTAAAATTGATATCCGTTTTATTGGCTTTGTGTATTTGCATACGCACATCATCTCTATAAAAAGTTATATCTAACTTGCCGTAGTTAATTTTATCATTAGCTATTAATCCTTTCATTTCATCTACAATTCTGTCACTTACATAAATACCTCTTGGCTGCAAGCCAATAAGCACTGTATTATCTAATTGCATGTGATTTTCAAATACTTGCTGCGCCAATCTTTTTACGGTTAGTGCTACTTGTTGCTGCGTTAATATCGTTTTCATTTAAACACAAGAAAGTTTCGGTAAAAATATGTGTTTCATGTATTTGCCAAAGGCAATAATTGTCTCAGTAGCTAATTACATTCAAGGCTTTGGCAATATTTGTAAGCCAATCATAAAAAAGTGCATAAAATGTTAGTCCAGAACGCATCTTTTTTTCAACATTTATGTTTCTTTATAGCACAAAACGTGTGAATTCGGTCATACAATCGTACCTTTGCCAACTTTATAAAATATAGGGTAAGTAGATTTGTGAATTATTTTACAACATTGCCATAACAAAAGGCATCTATTTATCGTTACTTTAAGTATAATTAATATAGACTATGAGGCAGCTCAAAATTGCAACCCAGATTACCAACAGAGATTCACAGGCCGTAGAAAAGTATCTGCAGGAAATTTCTAAAATTCCGATGATCACTCCCGAAGAGGAAACAACGCTGGCTCAGAAAATCAAAATGGGTAATCAGAGAGCTCTCGACAAATTAGTGCAGGCCAATTTGCGTTTCGTGGTATCTGTTGCCAAACAATACCAACACCAAGGTCTTTCTTTAAGTGATTTAATTAATGAGGGTAATTTAGGTTTAATTAAAGCAGCACAACGTTTTGATGAAACCAAAGGTTTTAAATTTATCTCTTATGCCGTTTGGTGGATTCGTCAATCTATTTTACAAGCTTTGGCTGAACAAGGTAGATTAGTACGTTTACCGCAAAACAAAATTGGTACTTACAACAAGGCAAACAAAGCGTACATGGCTTTTGAACAAGAGCACGAGCGTGAGCCAAGTACCGAAGAATTGAGTGACATTCTGGAAATGAGTGAAACTGAAATTAACAACATTTTTCAAAGTAACACACGTCACACCTCT
>JAAFHG010000021.1 GCA_013297585.1 Chitinophagales bacterium | reverse complement strand
AATTTTTACGAAGCAAACCATCTTGATGGCGATGCAGATATGTATGCGATTATTAAGCAGGCATTAATAATTATGCAGGAAAGAAATATTTCTATACCAATGCGTCCAGATCATGGGCATCAAATGCTGGATGATTTGAAAAAAACAACCTATCCTGGTTACTCTGCCATTGGTAGATTAAAAGGGCTTGCAGAATTACGTGGGTTAGAATATAGCATAATGAGAAGTTTGTACAGTTAATAGCAAACCACAAATTAATAAACTAGTAGTATGAAAAAGATTGTCTTGCTTTTATTATCAATCGTTATTGTGTCTGCCGCCATAGCTCAAGCAGATATTCGTGCGAAACATTTTAATCTTGATGAAGGATTGGCCATAAAAGGCTACGATCCTGTGGCTTATTTTACAGTAAACAAAGCGATAGATGGTAAGAAAAAGTGGCGTTATACTTACGAAGGCGCAACCTACTATTTTGCCGATTCTAGCAATAGAGCGCTATTTATAAAAGCCCCTAAAACTTACGAACCCCAATATGGTGGCTGGTGCGCATTTAGCATGAGTAACTTAAACGAAAAAGAAGAAGTAGACCCAAGAACCTTTAAAATATTGAACGGTAAATTGTATCTATTTTACCACACTTTATCAGTAAATGCACTTAACAAGTGGAACAAAGATGAAGAACGATTGAAGCCTTTGGGCGATATTAATTGGACGGCTATGTTTAGATAGTTGTGTAGGTTATTTCAGAAAAGAAAAGTACTTATTGCAACATATTCTACAATTTATTGTACTTATTGGTGAAATGACATTAAAATCTTGTAAAATTGCAATCGAACGCAAATTGAATGAGATGAATTACTTTTGAATCAATGAAAGAGATTTAGTAACCATCTAGGGTGAGAATACGAGAAGATATTGTGTGGTTGAACTTGTCTCTTATGGGTTACAGTTTTTAAGTGTCATTCCAAATTGCTTTGCTTGTTTTTAGTTTTAAGTCATACTATTTAAACCTATTAGCACATACATTTTAGTTTTTAATTGCCATACAAATGAACGATTGCCTACATCTTGATGATGCCGCTCTGTTGCAGCGAGTTACATTGGGTGACAGTGCAGCGTACACTGAAATTTATAATAGGTATTGGCAAAAATTATTTAGCATCGCTGCAAATAAGCTTAATAGTCTTGCAGATGCAGAAGAATTGGTACAGGATATTTTTCTAGAGCTTTGGAACAGGCGAGAAACCCTATCTGTTACCTCCAAATTGTCTTCATATTTAGGCGCTGCGGTTTCTTACAAAGTAATTAATGTTTTGGCAAAACGAAATGTACAAAATAGGTACAATCAGTATGCTGCTTCAAACACACCATCGGCAGATTTTTCAACAATCCAATGGCTTGATTTTGATGAGTTAAAAGATAGGCTTGCAGGTTTAGTTGCACATTTACCAGAAAAATGCCAGTTGGTGTTTAAGTTAAGTAGAGACGAAAACTTATCGCATAAAGAAATAGCTAATCAGTTGGCAATTTCAGAGAAAACGGTAGAAGCCCATTTATCTAAAGCGCGGCATATTTTAAAAATGAACCTCAGTGGAGCCATCATAACGGCTTCGTTATCTATAAAATTATTGCTTCAACTTTTATCTAAGTAATAAATATTTTTTTCAGGGCTAAGGGTTTGTGTTTAGTAAGCTGACTTATAAGCAAACGTTGCTTGATGTCTACTGCCGCAAACAATACCAACTATTACGAAGCACTTGCTGAAAAATTCTTAAATGGTACTATTACACCTGATGAAGAAGCGATTCTATTCAATTGGTATAATAGCCAACAGGATGCACCTCTTGAAATCCCAACTGCGTTTGCAAAAAATAGTCAGTTACTTAAAAAGAGAATTTGGCAGAAAATTGAGCAGCAAAAAATTGGTAGAAAAACACCTATATTATTATCGTTTTTGAGTAAACAAAATATTGCTGCTGCCATTTTGTTGACACTTGTTGGTGCAGCTACCTTCTATTTATTACAAAATAATTTTCCTACTAAACCATCTGTAGTAAGCAATAATTTACCAAAAGCTACCCAAATTTTGCCCGGAGGCAATAAAGCCACTTTAACGCTTGCCAATGGTGAAATTGTAACGCTTGACGACGCTAACAATGGTAAAATATCTAGCCAAGGTAATAGCAATGTTGTAAAATTAAAAAGTGGTTTACTAGCGTATCAGCAATCTGTTACGGCTGCTTCTGAGCCAGTTGCAGCCATCAATATACTATCTACGCCAAGAGGCGGTCAATATCAAGTAGAACTACCTGATGGTTCTAAAGTATGGTTAAATGCAGCATCCTCTTTAAAATATCCAACATTTTTTTCTGGTAAAGAACGCGTTGTAGAACTAACTGGTGAGGGCTATTTTGAGGTTGCTAAAAATAAAAATATGCCTTTCAAAGTAAAGGTGAATAATATGGAAGTAGCCGTATTGGGTACACATTTTAATATTATGGCTTATAATAATGAGCATACTGTAAATACGACGCTTTTAGAAGGATCTGTAAAAGTGATTACCCCAACTAGTTCTAAAACCATTGTACCTGGCGAGCAAGCCAAATTATCTACCAATGGCGCATTAAACATTGTTGATGCAGACTTAGAAGCCACCATAGCTTGGAAAAATGGTTTTTTTCAATTTAATAGTGCCGATATGCAAAGTATTATTAAACAAATTAACAGGTGGTACGATGTTGATGTTGTTTATAATGGCAATATAGATGCACATTTTACTGGTATTATTTCAAGAAGTGTAGATGCAGAAAAAGTGTTTAAAAAATTGCAACTCACAGGCGCATTTAAGTATGAGATAAAAAATAAACAAGTTTTCATCACCAAATAAAAAAAACACTATGATTTTAACTGATACATAATACCATTACAGGCAATTTTTTAAGAATATAGCCCCACAAATTGCTCAGTTAAGCTCAATAAAAAGCCGAAAATGTTCGTAGCATTTTCGGCCACAGATTTTGTTAGAAATCTGCCTGTTTGAGATTAACAAAAACACAGTTCAACGTATTTTAATTTTAAACCAAACACCACAAATATATGCTATCGATTGCTAAAAGAAGGCGTGTTTATTGTAAAAATAAATCGTCTAATTCGCTCTCCTTTTTAGATTCTCAAATCATTAAGGTTATGAAAATTTCCGTTGTTATTATACTTGCTATGTGCTTAAAGGTGAGTGCTACTGCTACCGCACAGCAAGTTACGCTTTCTCAAAAAAACGTGTCAATTGAGAAAGTTTTTAAAGAAATTAAGAAACAAGCTGGCTACACATTTCTTTACACCGACGAGTTGTTGCAAAAAGCTAATAAAGTAACGCTTGAGGTTAAAAACACACCGCTAAATGTCGTATTAGACCAATTGTTTATTAACCAGCCATTGTCTTATACCATTGTAGATCAAACGATTATCATAAAAAATAAGTTGGTAGCACCGCTTGCTGTAGAAACTGCCGTAGTTGCACCACCAATTAAAATTACGGGAAAAATAACTGGTGATAATAACCTGCCACTAGAGGCCGTATCTGTAACGGTAAAAGGTACAAAACTTGGTACTAGTAGCAATGCTGATGGTTCTTTTACCATCACTGTTGCAGAGCAAGGATTAACACTTGTATTTTCATCTATTGGCTACGAAACCAAAGAAGTAAAAATTGGAAGTAGCACCGATGTAAATGTGATACTAGTTAGTAAAAGTTCTAAGATTGAAGATATAATTGTGGTAGGGTATGGTACTCAAAAAAAGAAAGATGTAACTGGGTCTATAGTATCTATTGGTGGTGCAGCGTTGCGTGAAGTGCCATCACCAAATATTAGCCAAGCTTTACAAGGCCGACTCGCAGGTGTAGATATTGCACAAACATCAACTAGGCCAGGTGCAACCATGCAAATTCGTATTAGAGGTACAAGATCTTTAAGTGCCGATAATAATCCATTAATTATTCTTGATGGTATTCCATTTATTGGCTCACTAGCAGACATTAACCCAAATGACATTAAAAATATAGAAGTACTTAAAGATGCTTCTGCTACCGCAATTTATGGTAGTAGAGGTGCCAATGGTGTAATTATTGTTACCACCGAAAAAGGCGGCAAAGGCAGAAAGCCGAAAATAGCCTATGCGAGCTATTTTGGTAATCAAGAGGTATTTGCTAAGTTTCCTATGATGAATGGCCCTCAATTTGTGGCATTACGTGCAGCAAGACCAGTATCTGCAGGTGGCTACTTAAATGGGATAGATGAAGCAGATTCTATTAATACAGATTGGCAAGATATGCTCTATAAAACGGGTATAGTACAAGACCATAGTTTGAGTTTAACCGGCGGTAGCGAAACAGGTAATTATAGTTTTGGCTTTGGCTATCACGATAATAAAGGCGTAATACCTACGCAGGATTATAAACGCTACTCTTTGCGTGCTTCAATAGATCAAAATATTGGTAAATATTTTAGACTAGGCATTACCACCAATACAATTTTAAACGATTCTAGAGGCAATCAAGTTGGTATATACAATACACTAAGCATGTCGCCAATTGCTAGCCCATATAACCTTGATGGAACATTGAAAAGAACCATTAGGATGGCTGCCGATGAACAATATGTTTTAACTAAAGATGTTGTAAACAGATTGAATGATAATGACCAATGGGTAAATAGAAACAACACATTTGCAACCTATAATGCCGTATTTGGCGAGATAAAAGCCCCGTTTTTAACTGGTTTAAAATACCGATTTAATTTAGGCTTAGATTATAGGCATGGTCATAATGGAACTTATACTGGTAAAGGTGTAAATAATGTCAATCCCTTAACCGTTTCTAATGCATCTGTAGATAATCAAAGAACATTTCACTGGACTTTTGAAAATATAGTAACCTACGATAAAGTATTTGCTAAAAAACATAATGTAAACCTAACAGCACTATACTCTAACGAGCAAAATACTTTTGATAGATCTAATATGTCTGCTTTAGATATACCTGTAGATGCTTTTAATTACTACAATATTGGTCGTGCTGATGGTCAAATTACAATTGATCCCAACAATCAGGCATACCAGCAATGGGGGCTTTCTTCTTTAATGGGACGTGTTCAATATTCGTATGATAACAAATATTTATTCTCAGCTGCTATTAGGTCAGATGGTTCATCAAGACTTGGCGCAGGCAATAAGTGGAAAACCTATCCAGCAGTATCAGTAGGTTGGAATATTTCAGAAGAGTCGTTTATGAAGTCTATTTCTTGGATTACTAATTTAAAAATTAGAGCAGGTTTTGGACAAACTTCTAATCAGGCAATTGCACCTTATGCAACCTTGGGTGGCTTAGGTACAGCACCTTACAATTTTGGTCCTACAGGATACGCAACTGGTTTTTTTGTATCTCAATTACCTAACCCAAATTTAGATTGGGAATATTCTCGAACAACCAATTTTGGTTTAGACTTCTCTTTACTTAAAGGTCGTTTGAGCGGTACATTTGAATACTATACCACCGAAACAGAAAATATCTTATTAAACCTTGGATTACCTCAAACATCTGGTGTAGGCGGTTACACCGCAAATATTGGTGCTACGCAAAACAAAGGCATTGAGTTGAGCCTAAATGGTACGATCATCGAAAATTCAAAAGGTTTAACATGGGATGTTGGTGTTAATTTCTTTGCTAATCGTAATAAACTAGTATCGCTTGCGTCTGGTCAAGTACGTGATGAGGCAAACTGGTGGTTTGTGGGTTATAATATCAATTCAATTTATGACTATAAAAAAGTAGGTCTGTGGAAAGATGCTAAAGATGCGGTAGATAATAATCTTAATATTTTAGAGCCAGGTGGAACAGTTGGTATGATAAAAGTATTGTACACAGGTGATTATGATGCAAATGGCAAACCTGTAAGAGCTATTACGCCAGCCGATAGACAAATAATAGAAGTGGATCCTCAGTGGCAAGGTGGCTTTAATACAAGACTAAACTACAAAGGTTTTGATTTAAGTGTAGTAGGCTTTTTTAGAAAAGGTGGAACGATACTTAGCACAATACACGGCTCTAACGGTTATTTAAACTTATTAACTGGTAGAAGAAATAATATCAATGTAGATTATTGGACGCCTACTAATACAAATGCTAAATATCCTAACCCTGCTGGCCCAATTAGTAACGATAATCCAAAATATGGTAGTACGCTAAGTTATTTTGATGGGTCTTTCTTAAAAATTAGAACAATTACCCTGGCTTACGATTTCAACTACTCGTTACTGAAAAATAAAGACGTTAAGCTACGTACTTACTTTACAGTACAAAATCCATTTGTATTCTTCTCGCCATTCCACAAAGAGTCTGGTATGGATCCAGAATCCAATTCCTTTGGTAATGAGAATGCAGCAGTCAATCTTTCTCAAAATTTTAGACGCATCTTAACGGTAGGTTTCAATACACCACCTACACGAAATTTTATTGTAGGTGTTAATTTATCATTCTAAAAAATTAAAGTATTATGAAAACTATAAAAAATAAAATCTTCATACTGGCTGTCTTATCAGTGATAGTCTTATCGGGTTGTAAAAAAATATTGGAAGAATTACCAAGAAGCACTTTTACGCCAGAATTTTTTAAAACAGAAGCTGGTGTACAGGGCGGTATTACTGCAATGTATCAGCACTTACGCTCTATTTATGGGCAACCATATTTTTACAATACCCTTGAAACAGGTACCGATGAATATACCTATGCCCAAAGTGCCGATGCTAATTTTAGAGATATGGATTTAAGTGGTGTAGGGCAAATAACACCAGCAAGCAGTAGAAGCGATGCATTGTGGGGTATTGCGTATACAAACATAAATACTTGTAGTGGTGTAATTGAAAATGCCACAACAGTACCTACCATACCTGCGTCTTTAATAGCTGAAGCAAGATTTTTTAGAGCGTTCGATTATTTTTTATTGGTGCAAACCTTTGGTGGTGTACCGCTTGATTTAGGTTCTGGAGAATTAAAGTTTAATGCTTCGCCATCAAGATCATCGGTAAGAAATACTGTACCAGAAGTATACACAAAAGCAATTTTTCCTGATTTACTAAAAGCCGTTGCTGATTTACCTACTAATCCTAGAGTAGTTGGTGGGGTAACTAAAAACGTTGCTCGACTAATGCTAGCTAAAGCATACTTAACCTATGCTTGGTGGTTACAAAATCCTAATAATATACCTACTTATCCTACGGTAGCAAATAGGGTTGACCCGGATAATAATAGTGTTGCAGCTTATTTTCAAAAAGCATACGATGTTGCAGTAGATGCGATTAACACACCTGGCCCTTATGGGTTATTAGGTACTTATTACGATATTCATGTAGGAAGTAATGATAGAAATATAGAAACCATGCTTTATGCAGATCATACACAACAAAATGCCTTGTACAATGGTGTTGCAATAACTGGTTTTGAAAGCGAAGTAGGTAACGGTAGAAATTCAGCTGTATGGATGGTTACACCAAACTATACAATTATACGTAGCGCACCTAATGCCAATGGTGCAGGAACGGCAGTAAGCTCGGTACAAAGAGAAGCGGCTCAATCATTAGGTCGTCCTTATACACGTATGTGCCCCCCAATTGGTGTGTTTACCAATACGTTTGCCGAAAAAACACTTGATGCTCGTTACGATGGTACATTTACCTCTGTTTATAGGGCTAATTGGCCTAAAGCTGGTAACGTTCCAAATACGGTATTGTACAATGCCAATGATTTGCCTGTTTTGCCTGGTGAAGCTATTGTAAGCTTTTTAGAATACGATGCAGATGCTGTAGGATTGGTATATCCTACGGGCGCCACTTTTGCTGGTAAAACTTCTAACAATATTGGGGCTGGTCAAAAGCCGGGTAGAGCCGATTTTGTAATTGCACCAAGTGGCATTAGTAGAATTTTTTATCCGGGTCTTTGGAAATTAGGTGTTTACCGTACAGATAATGGTACTGGATTGGGCGAACCTAATGTACCTAGTACCAGACCTTTTAATGTTGCTAAATTCTCTGAGTTTTATTTTATTGCGGCTGAAGCAAATGTAAAAGGTGCAACTGCACAAGCAGGAAAATCTGCAAGAGACTTGATAAACGTAATTCGTGCAAGAGCTGGCAAATGGAAATTTTCGAATAAAAATAACGCCGCTTTTGTTGCAGATAATAGTGCCGCAATGGTAGCAGCAACACCTGCTACAGTTGATTTAAATTATATTCTGGCAGAACGTTCTCGTGAATATTTTGGTGAAGGCTATCGCTGGTACGATTTGGTACGTACGCAAAAATGGAACGAGCTAGCAGGTACTTACCAAATTTGCGCAGCTACATACGGTGCACATACACCACAGTCATTTACAAGAACCATAGAACCTAAGCATTATTTAAGGCCTATACCACAAGGCCAAATTGATGGCATGGAAATGACAGCACAAGAGAAAGCAGCTTATCAAAATCCTGGTTACTAAATGTTTTTATAATTGCAGTAAGCATTTTTTGTAGGCTAGCATAAATAAAGGTTTCATAGTTTTTATGCAATTGTGAGACCTTTATTTCAATGCATTTTTTTTTATTGAAATGTTACAAGTAATATAACTTATTATGATTACTTGTAATATATTAGGTTGAAACTGCTTATCAACTCGAATACAATTTAAACAGAATAATATTACAGTTAAAATTTAGTATATGAAAATTAAAGATATTTCATTGGTATTTGGCACTGCCTTATTACTATTTTCTTGTAAAAAAGATCCCAACAATTCTATGTCTTTGGGAAACTTTACAGATGATAGTAGTGTTGCACTAAAAAGTGTTGCACAGTTTCCTATTGGGGTTGCTATCAATAGGGGTTTGTATGGTTCTAACACAACTTATACAGCTATTGCAAATAGAGATTTTAACTCTTTCACTTTCGAAAACGAAATGAAGCATAATCAAATTGTACAATCGAATGGTACATATGATTACTCTAGAGCAGATGCACTTGTAAACGCAATTGGTACTACAAATAATATTTATGGCCATGTTTTAGCTTGGCATTCGCAGCAAAATATTACTTACTTACGTAATTTTACTGGTCTTACTGCGCCTGCGGCAAATGAACTTCTACTAAATCCAGGTTTTGAGAATGGTATTACAGATTGGGCTGCATTTAATACTGGCAACCCCGCAGGCACTGCACAACTTACTGCTACTAATGTTTCTACAGAAATAAGAACTGGTACAGGTGCTTTAAAAGTTGTAAATCCAACAGCTTACCCCGGTAGTCAATGGCGTGTACAATTTGCAAGTAGCACTTTTAATACGGTTGCCAATAGGCAGTACACAATATCGTATTGGGTTAGGGCAATTTCGCCAAGTGGCTCAATAAGACTGTCAACTGCATCGGCAGCTAATAATACACAATATCAAGGCGACCAAACAATTGGTACTGCATGGCAGCAAATTTCTCACACTTTTACTGCTGATGGTGCAACCAATAGGGTTTTCTTAGATATGGGGCAAGCGGCCAATACTTACCTGATAGACGATTTTAGTGTTAAGGAAATAGTAACAGCGCCATCGGGTGCAAATATTGCACTAAAAGTAGACCAAGCATTAAATACGTATATTACAAATATGGTAGGTAGGTATAAAACTAGAATAAATGCTTGGGACGTAATTAATGAAATGTTTACAGAAAATGGTGATATACGTAACGAAGCCAACTCACCAGACCCAACTTGGTTTGTGTGGAGCCATTATTTAGGAAGAGATTTTGGTGTAAAAGCGTTTAACTATGCTAAAGCCGCAGATCCAACAGCCGACTTATTTATTAATGACTATAACTTAGAAACTAGTTCTAGAAAACTCGATTCTTTAATTAAATATGTGGCAGAAATACGTGGTAAGGGTGCAAAAGTGGATGGTATAGGTACACAAATGCATATTGATTGGAATACTTCTATGGTTGGTATTGAAGATATGTTTAGAAAATTAGGTGCTACTGGCCTAAAAATTCGTATTACCGAGTTGGATATTGCAACACTATTGGGTGGTAATGCAAAACAACCGACACCACAATTATTGGCTTATCAAGCTCAAATGGCACAAAATGTTGTAGCGTCTTATTTACGAAACATACCAAAATTGCAACGTGCTGGTATTACTATTTGGGGGTTACACGATAGCTCCAGTTGGAGGTATAGAAATGGTGCTGAATTTGCGTTATTTTATGATAACGATTTTAAAAAGAAACCTGCATATACTGCTATATTAAAAGCTCTAAAAAATCAATAGCATATAGGTTAAGTAAATATTTTATTATTTTGGCTGTCTCAAATTTTGAGACGGCCTTTTTGTTTAGTGCAATAGTAGCCAACGCTAATTAATGCGCTTTTTGTTTTGTAAATAATATTCTTATGCACTAAATATTTTCACAATATGCAAGATGCATTTTCTTAGCATTTGGCTCAAGGTTGTGCAAGATTCAGCTGCATTTACTTTTAAGAAAATACATTAGTACACTGTACCGAATTAATTGCGAACAATACAAAAACTACAATTTTCAAGTTTTGCTAGAGCTAATTGATTTTGTAAATTGAGATAGTAGAAGTACAGTCGATATCCGTACTTTAAGCCCCTTTAAACTTGATATTTTAGTATTTTATTGACACGTATTACTACAGTGTTAAGAAATGTTAAAAAAAAAATTTCAACCGATTGCAATTTTCTAAATAAAAACATTTACGTTTGTGCGGCGAGTGTTGAATACTTAATTCCTAAATACCGTAAACGATTGCGAAAATGTTGCTACTTCTACCTAATTACGAAAACTTAAGCACCCCTTTTTTAGGGATGCAACAATTTACAAAACGGGATTTTTACATACTTTTTGAGTTATCTGGCTAGGTAATTATAGTTAAGCTACTAAAATTTTAATGTGTTTACAGCGGACTTATTTTAAGTCCTTTAATATGTCAACTTTAATAATTGTTAATACTACAATTATTAACTGTTGAATAGGTACTCTTTTGGGCTTTATTTTGGATTCTTATATTGTAAATGAGTATTTTATAGATTTTTATTATAGTAATTTAAAAATAAAATGGAATGATTAATTTTTCAAAATCTACAATGTACGCAATACGCTCTCTGCTAGTATTGTTTGCATTTTCTCTAGTATTTATTGTGGGGTGCAAAAAGAAGTTTGATGAGTATTATAATGATACGGGTGTTTCGGCAGTATCTGTGTACGATAAGTTAAAAGAAGACACTAGCTTTTCTATGTTTGCCGAAGGATTGGATAGGGTAGGTTTAGTAAAGCAAATTAATAGTGGTGGTTTGTACACTGTATTTGCGCCAGTTAACAACGCTTTTCGAGAATATTTAGCTACCAAAGGCTACGCGTCTATAAGTGACGTACCGGTAGATTCCTTGTATCCTGTTTTAAACTTTCATATTACTAATAATGGCTGGTACTTCTACGCATTGCAACAGCGTTACAAAATTTATAACGATAAATTGTTTCTTACAAGAGGTGGTAAATTTTTAACGATTGATGTAACGGTACCAGATACATTGAAAGTTAATAATATAATTGTAATTAAAGCTTTAAGAGATATTAGTTCTGCAAATGCTGTAATACATGGTATAGGTACAGTACTTGTTCCAAGAATTAATTTAGAGCAATTACTTTCTAGCGATGCTTATTTTAAAAATAGTACTTTCTACAAGCTGATGCAAGTAGTGGCAGATAGTGCTTATGATAGACTAAATAGTTTTGATAGAAATGGTGATGCAACTATTGATTCTATATTTAATAAAACGTATAGTTTGCTTAACAATGTGTATACATCTATAGAGTTTAGGCAAAATACAAATGCTGTAGATCAAGGCGGTGACCCAGTATTTACCAATATTTTAATGCCGATCAACGATTCGCTTGATGCTTTTATAGCACCAGCTTTGGCTAGAATTGCCCCAAATGTTACTAACAAGATTGCCGCACTATCGCCTACTTATATTCAATATTTACTTACGCCTTACTTTATTGCAGATACAGCTGTTGGGTATACAATGAACAGATTTTTAACTAAACCCGCTGGCGTAAACTACTTATCTGTTTTAGGTGAAGTTGTACCTGTACTTAATGCCGCAAATTTTGTTAGAAGTGATGTACTTGCAAGTAATGGTATGGTGCATTTAATTAATAGAAATTTTCCTCAGTCAGACAGATTTAGAAGCGTAATAGGTCAGGCATCTATCGATCCAGAATTATCTATGTTTATGTATGCTTTTCAACGTAGTGGTGTAGTTACAACCTACGCTACAACTGGTAAAGCATCAACAATTTTTGCGCCTACCAACGCAGCCTTTATTGCAGCCAATTTCGATGTAGTTAAAATGACTTTGGATGGTGTACAACTTACCAATACGCAGTTTCAAAATATTATTAGAAACCACGTTATTGATCAAAATATGGCTACAAACGCATCTGTTACTGGTACAGTAACTACACTGTATGCAAATACCAATAACTTGATATTTACCAATAGTGGTACTACGGCCACGGCCACTACCAATTTGGGTACAGTTGCCAATATTACATTGCCATTCGCATACAAATCGGCTACCACTACAAATGGCTACTTATATAAAGTAGATAAGATTCTTATACCAAGATAGGCTAGTATTTTTTATGAGTATTTTAAATAATTTTTTGTTGATAAAACAATTTGAAACCATACTGTTATGAAGAAATTTATATTAGCTTCCAAAAGCTGTTTAATGTTATTCTTGGCGCTGCTAATATGTACATGCATTTTGCATGCACAAGCACCAAGGGTAGTTATTAAAGGAAATGTTACAGACGTAAAAACTGGTAAGCCCTTGGCTGCCGCTTCTATCACAGAAGTTAATAGTAACGAACGTCAGGTAAACGGTGTAATGACCGATGAAGACGGTAATTTTACCCTTAAAATAGCCGACACAAAAAACAAACTTCGTGTGGCATTTATTAGCTACGAAAGTAGATTGATAGAAATTGGTAACCGCACCGTTTTTAGTATTACGCTAGAGCGTGATAAAGGCGGTAATATGGACGAGGTTATTGTAGTAGGTACTAGTAAGCCTAAAGTATCTAACGGTTTTAGCGATATTGTTAAAAGAGACTTGTCATCATCTGTAAGTACTATTAAAGGTGAAGTTTTTACCGAACAACCGGTTACATCTATTGATCAAATGATACAAGGTAGAGCTGCTGGTGTACAAGTAGTATCTAGTAGTGGTGACCCTGGTGCTGGTATTGATATTCGTATTCGTGGTGCTAGTTCTATTGGTTCTGGTAACGATCCGCTATTTGTTATAGATGGTATTCCTATTATTTCATCACCGTTTGATGGCAACTCGGCGCAAACTGGTCAAGCTCGTATCAATCCATTAGCCGATATTAACCCACTAGATATTGAACGTATTGACATTTTGAAAGATGGTAGTGGTGCGGCTATTTACGGCTCTAGAGCTGCAAATGGTGTGGTAATTGTTACTACTAAAAGAGGTAGAAAAGCAGTTACAAATATTACTTTAAATTCATCTTGGGGCTTTCAGGAAGCACCGCCAGCCATTCCAGTATTAAACGCAGCCGAATACAAAGTAATGCGTTTAGAAGCGATGCAAAATGCGGGCACACTTAACCCTTACTTAGATGCTACTAGAGCGCATTTAAACGATCCTACATATTTTTCATATTGGTACTACCAATCTGATACAAAATGGAACGATTTAATAAGACGAACAGCCCTTACACAAAACTATAGCCTTAGCTTAAATGGTGGTGGCGAATCGGTTAAATATAGTTTTGGTACATCATTTACCGATAATAAAGGTTCAAGCATTGGTACTGGTTTTCAGCGTGCTACTGGTCGTTTTAACCTAGATTATAAAGTGTCTAAACGTTTAAACTTCTCTGCAAATATTCCATTTACCAGAAGTAAAAATACCAATTTGGCCAATACTTCTAGCGGTGGTACAGTATATTATACATCGCTTATTAAGGCACCAAGTATGCCTGTTTACGATGTTGATTTAGTAACTGGTAAGCCTTTAAGTGATTATATGTCATTGGGTGGTATTCAAAACAATTTAGATAACCCCGTAGCTTGGGCAAATGCTGTAACCAACTATACGGTTAGTTACAACTTACAACCCAATATTGCCTTAAGATACGATATTGGTAGTGGACTAAATTTTGAGAATACAACATCACTAAACTACCTAGGTGAAAACGGTTACTACTATGCACCAGCTATTGCAACCGGTTTAATATGGAATGATAGAGGATTTAATAGAGTAGAAACTAGAGATTTTGAAAGAACGCAAGTAGTAATTAACAACTTTATAAAGTACAATAAAACATTTAATAAGTTAAGAGTAAATGGTTTACTAGCCAATACGGTTCAAACTTTTAAACAGTTTCAGTTGCAAGAAAGAGGGTATGCTAACCCTTCTTCAGAAATACAAACACTTAATGGTCCATCACGTATAGACTTTATAGGTACCAGTACTTCTTTCGAGAATACGGTGTCTTATGTAGCACAAGCCAACATGTTTTACGATGATAAATACAGCCTTAGCCTTACAATGAGAAGAGATGGTTCTTCAAAATTTGGTGGTTCTAAAAAATATGCAAACTTTCCAGGTGTATCTGCATTCTGGCGCATATTAAAAGAGCCTTTTATGAAGAATGCAAGATTTGTTAATGAGTTAAAATTAAAAGGTTCTTGGGGGCAAACGGGTAACCAAGGCGGTATAGGTGCTTATACTTACATCAGCCAGTTTAATGCTGGTGCCAACTACCTTGGCCAAACTGGTATTGCTCAATCTAATGCTGAACTTAACAATTTACAATGGGAAATTGTAGAACAAGCGAATTTGGGTTTAGAAGCTAGTTTTTTTGATGGTCGTTTTGGATTTGATGTAGATGTGTATTCAAAAGAAACTAAAAAATTGATATACGGTCTAGGTTTACCATCTTCAAGTGGCTTAGGCAGTATTACCAATAACTTAGGTAATATTAGAAACCAAGGTATAGAGTTAGATGTACAAGCTGCTATTTTAAAACCAAAATCTAGAAACAAGCTGGCTTGGGATGTATCTTTCAATATAGCACGTAGTTTTAATTTAGTAACTTCATTACCTGGTGGTACACTTACATTTACTAGCCGTGGTGCGGGTGGTTTTGTAAACCAAGTAAAACAAGGCGATGCACTTGGTACATATTATGGTCTTAAATTCTTAGGTGTTTATGCAACAGATGATGACGCCGTTGTAAAAGATGCAAAAGGCGGTAGAGTATTTGAAGCAGATGGTGTAACACCCAAATACATGAAAATTGGTTCTGCCACTGGCGATATTTTAAAAGGTGGTGATGCTATTTACCAAGATTATAATAACGACGGTATTATTGATGACCAAGACAGAGTATTAATTGGTAATGCGAATCCATTATTCTTTGGTGGTTTTAGAAGCAATATGAACTACAAGGCATTCAGTTTAACCTTGTTCTTCAATTTCCAATATGGCAACAACATTATTAACGCCATGCGTTACAATTTAGAAAGAATGTACTCGCCTAGTAGCACATTTCCTGCAAATATTAACCAAGCTAAATCAGTATTACGTCGCTGGCGCAAGCAGGGCGATATTACCAATATGCCAAGAGCGCTTGATTCTGATGTAAGAAACTCATTACCATCAAGCCGTTGGGTAGAAGATGGTTCTTATGCTAGATTGTCGCAAATATCATTTGGTTACACTTTGCCAACTAAGCTTGTACAAAAAATGAAATTAAAAGGTGTTAATGCCCAATTGCTGATTAATAATCTGTTTACGTGGACAAATTATACTGGTGCTGATCCTGAAATAGGCATTAGCGGTAGCCCAAGCTCTATTGGTATAGATGAAGGTCAAAACCCAAGAACAAGAGGCTTTACACTGGCCATGACAGTAAGATTTTAAGCGACAAGTTATTATATTATTTTATTATTTAATAAATTATACAAGATGCGTATTTTGGTAAAACAACAGTTACTTACCACACTTAGCATAGTAATTTTACTATCTGTGAGCCTTAGTAGCTGTAAAAAATTTTTAGAGCTAAAGCCTGAAAATGCAATTACAAAAGAAGATTTTTTTAAAACAAAAGATGATGCTACTGCTGCTATCATTGGCTGTTACGATGGATTACAAGGCACAGTAACCCAAGCTTTAACTTGGGGCGAAATAAGAGCTGATTTGGTAAACTTTCCTATTACCAATACCTTATACATGCAAAACTTAGATAAAACATTAAGTTATTGCGATTGGCGTAGTGTTTACAACATGATTGGTAGGGTTAATTTGGTAATTGAGTTTGTACCTAGAATTCCAGGGTTTGACAATAATTTTTCGGATGCTGATAGTAAAAAAATTGTTGCCGAAGCTAAGTTTTTAAGAGCCTTGGGTTATTTCTATTTGGTAAGAACTTTTAAAGAAGTGCCATTAGTATTGCAAGCACCAAGTAGCGATGATGTAAAATATTTTTTACCAAAATCGCCTGCTGATTCTATATTAAATCAAATAGAAGCAGACTTGTTAGAAGCAGATGCCTCTATACCTACTGCTTACAATAGCAATCCAGAAACCCGTGGTAGAGCTACAAAAGCTGCTGTAAATGCGTTACAAGCAGATGTGTATTTGTGGCGTGCTAAATATCAATTAGCAGCCGATGCTGCACAAAAAGTATTGGCAAATACTGCACAATATCAATTGGTGCCAGGTGCAGATTGGTTGACTATTTTTAGTCAAAAAAATAGTACTGAAAGTGTTTTTGAAGTTCAATTTGATAATGGTATAAATGAAAACAATGGCTTACGAGGTGTTGTTGGTACTACTAACAATATATTAATCAACTATTTCAATGGTGAAAAAGATTTAATGCGTGGTTTGTACAACACGTACACGCAAGGTAATGGGGCATGGAAATACAATGGTTTAACAAACAATAACACTGCTATTTCACGTACGGCTAACGATCCCAATTTTATGGTATATCGCTTGCCAGATGTAATGTTAATGAAAGCAGAAGCATTGGTTTTTTTAGGTAGTCCAGAACAAAAAAGAGAAGCCATTACCTTAATAGACACTGTTAGAGCCAGAGTTGCATTAGCACCTTATGATGAAACAAAAGGTGGATTTTTAAATGGCAATTCAGATCCTGCTTTGATGATAGATATTATTATGAAAGAACGCGCAATGGAGCTAGCGCATGAAGGTAAAAGGTGGTTTGATTTAGTGCGTATAGCTACCAATACCAATAAGCCAGAATTTCTAATAGATAGAGTGGTACTATCACGCATTGTAGGCGACCGCCAGTTAATTAGAAGTAGAATTATTGACCCTAGAAGTTGGTATTTACCAATAGCACAAAGTGAAATTCAAGCTAACAATCAGCTAGTTCAAAATCCTTTTTATCGTTAATAAATTCATTTATTAAATACATATAAACAGCTTCTTCATGAAAAAGAATATTTTTTTAACGTTAGTAAGTAAAGCGTATACCAAAGTAGGCTTGCTTGTAGTACTAGCTGCTATTATTTTAATGCAGTCATGTAGTAGAGATTTAGGATTTTCTTATCAAGTACAAGATAGAAAACTACTCATGTTCGATCAAATTAAGCTAGATACCAACTTTAGCATTTTTGTAGAAGGGCTTGAAAAAACCAATTTGTCATCTGTTATAAATTCTTATGGGCCATACACTGTTTTTGCGCCAGATAATAGAGGGTTTAGAAAATATTTTGCCCTAAAAGGTAAAAGCAGTTTGGCAGATTTTGCATTGGATAGCTTAACCAATATATTGCGCTATCACATTGTTTTGGCTAAGCCAGGTAATGGGCCTTTAGCTGCGGCCAATTTTATACAAGGGCCACAAGAAACAGCATCTGCAAGTGGCGATTTAATTAATATAGATATTTCTAAAGGATTTAAAAGTAATGCGGTGGCTAATGCAGTTGCATTAATTTACAATACCGATAACGAATACTATAATGGTCTTTTGCACAAAATGGATGGTGTTTTAGATCCACCAATACTTACCATTGGCGAGTTTTTATTGGCTAACCCAAGTACATTTAGCATACTTACTTCCGGCTTACAAAAAGCTGGTTTAATGGATACTTTAACTAAACTTACTAACGCTTTAGGTGTAAGAACACGTATTACATTATTTGCCGAAACAAATGAGGTGTTACGTGCCAATGGCATTAATGATTACAATGGTTATTCGCAAGATAGCTTGGTAAGATACATGCGTAATCATTTGGTAGCAGGTACAGGTAGCTCTAAAGGTTATACACGCAATAATGTAGCACTGCCAGCATTGCAATTAATAGATAGATACGATACAACACTTGCTACACTAGATGGTGAAGATTGGATTTATATGGACTTAGCTGCCCCTAACTTAATTGATGTTACTACAAGATTTACGGTTAGCGATTTAAGTATGCGTAATGGTGTAATACACAATATAGATAAGCCGCTAGTATTTAGTGGCCCTACTAAAAAAAGAACCCAAATATGGCATCAATTTTTTGCTAATCAGGCTTTTGCTTACGGTATTTCAGGCACAACAAATGGTGCTGCACCACAAGCTAATTTAGCATCTGGTGGTACTATTTTTAGATGGTATCCTGATGGGCCAAATAACCATTTATTCTTTCCAGGCGATAGCCCAGGCGATTCTATGGTGGTAATTGTAAAAGGCATTAAACGTGGTAAATATAGATTTCAAGTAAGTGGTAAAAGTGGCGGTAGAGGTACTTACTCAGTATGGCATGGTAACGATTCTATAACAACTTACAATTTTAGTTTTAGTGGTTTGGCTCAATATAGACAAAACTATGTACTTGGTACCTACAATTTTAAAAGTAGTGGCGATAAGCGCATACGTTTTGTAAATACGAATGTAGGTAATGGACAATTAAATGTTGAGTGCCTTGTGCTTAATCCTGTTGACTAGCGTTTATTACTGTGAAGATTTCTATAATTAATTATTACTCTTAACCTATTGATATGTTTAAATTTAAAACTTATTCAGTTGCCAGCCTTATGTTGCTTGTTTTAGGTATTGGTACGAATAGTGCAACCGCTCAACAGAAAAAAAGCGAACCATCTGCCGCAAGTAAAGCCTTTATGGATAGCCTTGCAAAAGCCAAGCAAGCCAATGGTGATGTGGTAGAAACCGTAAATATTGGTTACAACAACATTAATAAGCATTATGTAACTGGTAGCAATGCAACATTTACAGCCGATAATCATTCGAGAGATTTAGTGGCTATGTCGCCTAACAATCTTTTGCAAGGCCAATTAGCTGGTGTAAAATCTGTCAACACATCTGCTACCACTGCATTTCTTACAATTCGTGGCAATGCATCGTTTAATGCAGGTGTTACACCATTGTACATTGTAGATGGTATACCTATTAAATCGCAACGATTTGCTAATTCGCTAGCACTTAA
>JAAFHG010000669.1 GCA_013297585.1 Chitinophagales bacterium | reverse complement strand
TTAATACTTCAGCATGTAAGAACTTAAACCAAGCATTGAGGAAGTTTAGAGTTTGAAGTTTGGGGTTTGAAGTTTGGGGTTCAATGTTTTGGTTTTTGGGTTCGTGACCGTTGACCATTGACTCCCAATAGCTATCGGGATGACTATTGACCACTAAAACTGCCCATTGACGCCAATCTGGTGATTTATCGAATGTGCCGTTTTTACCACAGCCCATTAATTTGTAAAAGCCAATTTTCTTGCTAAGAAACAATGGAAAATGAAACACTGCCATTGATAAAAAACCGGCCCAGCCAAAATATTTAGGATAACGAACAATTGTTAACGTACAAATCATGTGTTAAATGTAATGCCTACTTTTAACACATAGGCACATAGATAGTTTATCGCATATAGTTTTTAATGTATTTACTTTCTATCTTTTGATTCTATGTGTTAATATTTTGCCCTTGCAAATGCGGCTCATTAATTACTTTTACAACATGCTAAAATTACTTACCATACTTTGGAACAGTTTTAAGATGGCTTTTCAAGAGTTGAAGGCCAATAAATTACGTACAAGTTTATCGTTGTTAGGTATTACGTTTGGTATATTTTGTATTATAGGTGTACTGGCTACTGTAGATAGTTTAAAGCGCAAGGTGCAAGGCGATTTGAAATCTATTGGCTCTAATAGTTTGTACTTAGATAAATGGCAGTATGGTGGTGGTAACGATTATCCATGGTGGAAATATGCCAATAGACCCGTACCTAAATACGACGAAATGCAGTTTATAAAAGCAAAATCTTACCTCACTGGCAATATTGCATTTTTGTGCAGGGGCTATGGTAATGCGAGTTACAGAGATAATGTATTAAGCGGTATTAGCTTTTTTGGCACGTCAGAAGATTTCAGTAAAATACAATCATTAGAAACCGATAATGGTAGATATATTTCTAGTGGTGAATTTGACAGAGGCACGCCAACAGTAGTTATTGGCAGCGAAATAGCTAGTCAATTATATGGCAAACCAGAATTTGCAATAAACAAAGAATTAACCTACAACGGTAGAAAACTGGAGATTGTGGGTGTATTGAAAAAACAAGGTCAGTCGCTTGTAAATATTTTTGATTTTGACAACGCTGCCATTACATCTTACGAATATTTTACAAGCATATATGAATCAGATAAATCGCAGCCATCTATTTTAATACAAGGCAAGCAAGGCGTAACCACCAAAGCTTTACAAGATGAACTAACAGGTGTTGTAAGGCAAATAAGGCGCCTTAGCCCAGCTGAAGAAGATAATTTTAGCTTAAATGATATTAGTGCATTCTCAGAGAATTTAGAAGGTACATTCGCTTCAATTAACTTGGGCGGCTGGGCTATTGCGGTAATGAGCCTTATTGTAGGCGCATTTGGCGTGGCCAATATTATGTTTGTTACGGTGAGAGAAAGAACAAGCCAAATAGGTTTAAAAAAAGCCATAGGTGCAAAAAGTAGAACCATACTAACTGAGTTTTTAATGGAAAGTGCTTTTTTGTGTATTATTGGCGGTTTAATAGGTTTAGCTTTTGTTTGGATTTTAACGCAAGTGTTAAGTAGTTTACTGCCGTTTCCTATTTACATAGCACCTAATATTGTAATACTGGCACTTACACTATGCATTGTTTTAGGCATACTATCAGGTATTATTCCTGCGAGAATTGCAGCTAAAATGGATCCAGTGGTGGCGATAAGAACGAAGTAATGAGCCAAAGCCCTCAACCCCGAAAGGGGAGTAAAAAACAATATTTATGCAAATAAGTGATACCGAAACTAATGAGCAGTTATCCAAGCACCCCTTTAGGGGCGGGGGGGCAAGTGCTAAGGGGGCAATCCTAGCTATCGAATCTTCTTGCGATGAAACATCTGCATCGGTGTGCATAGATGGTAAAATTTTATCCAATTTTATTGCCAATCAATCAGTACATGAGCAATATGGTGGTGTAGTGCCTGAACTTGCTAGTAGAGCACACATGCAAAATATAGTGCCAGTAGTAGATACAGCTATAAAACAGGCTTCAAAAAATCACCATTCACCACTCAATATTCACGATATTGACGCTATTGCATTTACACAAGCACCAGGCCTAATTGGTTGTTTATTAGTAGGTACACA
>JAAFHG010000379.1 GCA_013297585.1 Chitinophagales bacterium | reverse complement strand
GTAGTTGATATATTTTCTTCATGATTCATCTAATAATTAGGTAAAGGTCTTGTTCGTATTTTATTTACACTAATGGTTATAAAGTTGCCGAAAAGGTTATGTTTATTTTCTTTAAGGAATTTTAGTAAAATGCTATTGATAGTTTGTGTTTCTGAAAAGTGGTATCTAAGCAGTATTACGCCGCACAGATTCTTTTTATTTGCAAAAACAATATCACCAAAATCTTTGTCTTCAGTTAGTATTATTCTTGGTGGTTGAAGCGAATAAGCTGCAATGTCTAAATCTTGCATACCCCTAAGTTCACGCTTTATTGAAAATACTTCAAACCCTTCAACTAGTAACGTATCTATTAAATAATCTTCAATATTTTCATCAGCTAATATCATACTGTTAGTTCAATTACTTCTTCATTCAGCATAATTGCCAATGCATAATCTAGGCAAGCATTAATCTGCTCTTCAGTTAGGTGAGGGTAGGCTTCTATAAGGTATTTTACAGAGGCACCTTCACTCATTTTTCTAATTATCAATTCTACCGTAATTCTAGTACCTTTTATGCATGGTTTTCCACCCATTACAGTAGGGTTTCTCGTAATCCAACCTTCATGTTTCATGAGATAATATTTTTTCAAATTTATGCAATTATCCTTCTTCTAAAGCTCCTTCCCATTTGCTTACAACACTTGTAGCCAAAGCATTACCAAGTACATTAGTAGCAGTGCGTAGCATATCGCAAAAATGGTCAATTGGTAATATTAAAGCCACTCCTTCAGGTGGAATTTTAAACATAGAACAAGTAGCCAATACAATAATTAAAGAAGCCCTTGGTACACCTGCAATGCCTTTACTAGTAAGCATTAACACCAATAACATGGTTAACTGTGTACCAATATCTAGATGAATACCATAGGCTTGTGCAATAGCTAAACTTGCAAAAGTCATATACATCATGCTGCCATCTAAATTAAACGAATAACCCAATGGTAAAATGAACGATACAATATTGCTTTTACAACCAAAGCGTTCTAGTTCTTCTGTCAATTTAGGAAAAACAGCTTCGCTACTGGTTGTGCTAAAAGCAATTAATAATGGATTACCAATATGCCTAAGCATTATAGGTAAGCGTTTACCCAATACTAAAAAGCCTATTAAAATCATTAAAGCCCAAAGGCAAGCGATGCCTAGTGTAAAATAGCCAAAGTAGATAAAGTAGAATTTAAAAATGCCCAAGCCTTTTTCTGCAACCACCGCAGCCAAAGTACCAAATACACCTACTGGGGCAAAATTCATAATAAAGCCTACTATTTTTAAAATAATATGCGCAGCTACATCTAATGCTTTTACTACGGGTTTAGAATAATCACCAAGGCTTGCTGCAGCCACACCAAAAAATATAGAGAACACAACAATTTGTAGAATCTCATTATTGGCCATCGCTTCAAAAGCACTTGACGGAACAATGTGTTCAACAAATTTTTGTAGCGAAAATTCTGTGGTTTTACTCATCAAGTCTTTAAGACCAGAATTATCTGCTTGTGTTAAATCAATATACGTACCTGGGTGAAAAACATTTACCAACAGCATACCTATTAATAAACTTACTAGCGATGCTGAGAAAAACCACAACATAGCTTTACCACCTACACGGCCTACCGTTTTTAAATCGCCCAACTTAGCAATGCCAACAACTAGCGTAGTAAATACCAACGGTGCAATAATGGTTTTTACAAGGCGAATAAATATGGTGCCTAGTAGCTTAATATTTTTGGCAAAAGCGCTAATAGTTTCTGGTGCGGTATAAGTATGTATTACAAAGCCAACGGCTATACCAAGTGCCATAGCAACCAAAATGGCGGTGGTGAGTTTGTTTCGTTTCATCAGCTACTATTTAGTGTTTACCGCCATAAAAATATGCAGGGCAGTTTTGTTTGGCAATATAGGCATTAACGCCATAAAAAAGCGCTACTCGAAATTTTGCAAGTAATAAAGCGTGCATGTTTACTGCACATACAATGGTTGTAATAGTGCATTTCCGGACAGCTTATTGTAGCTTTTTTGGGTGTGCCCCTTTGGGTCGGGCTATTCGTTGCAATCTTTTTGCCCTTCGGTACAAAAAAGATTTCCACTTCTATCCCTCACGCAATAGTTCAATTACACCGCAAGGCTTTTAAATTGCTACAGTTAAAAAGCAATCCTTGCTATTTTTTGACCTAATCATGGCCTATCAATTCAATCATTTTTAATCAGCGATTAAAAATAAATTTGGTAAAACTAAAATTATTAGTATTTTGCGGCTAAATCAATTAGTTATGAGTTACGCTGGTAAAAACTTTCGCTACCTACGCAAGCTTCGTGGGTGGACACAAGAAGAATTCGCTAACAGACTAAACATTAAGCGTTCATTAATTGGTGCGTATGAAGAAGAACGTGCAGAACCTCGTTTAGATGTGCTTGAAACCATGAGTGTTATTTTTAAGCTAAGTTTAGATGAATTGCTGTTGCAAGATTTATCTGAAGTAAAAGGCAGTACATATATAGAACAAAGGCGCAAGCTTAAAAGTGCAGCACAAAGCGTTAATATTCAGTTTGTACCAGTAAAAGCTGCGGCAGGTTACTTAGCCGGTTATGCCGATCCTGATTTTGTAGATGAACTAAACACATTTACACTACCTATGCTAGCACCAGGCCAGTATCGTGCGTTTGAAATAATAGGCGATAGTATGTTACCTACGCCAAGCGGTAGCGTAATTGTAGGCGAAAAAGTAGATACCATTGAAGATATCAAAAATAGCAACAGTTATATTGTATTATCTAAAAGCGAGGGCGTTGTTTACAAGCGTATTATGAGAAATAATCGTATTAAAAACAAACTTACATTGGTAAGCGATAATCCTATTTACGAGCCATACAATGTAAGTGAAGAAGATGTACTTGAAATTTGGAAAGCTGTTTATATTATGCAAAAAGCTAACACCGTACAGCGTTGGGATGTTAATCAACTAGCTGGCATGGTAAATAATTTGCAAGAGCAAGTATCTACACTTAAAAAGAAATTAAATTAATTATTACAGGGGTTAGTTAAGTACAAGGCTGCTATTCTTAGCGGCCTTTTTGTTTGTCAAAACTACAAAAAAATAAATTGTATTATTGACAATTAATTATGATATTGCGACTCAATTAATAATTAAATACAGCCGTATGAACCGTTATCTTCTATCGCTTTCTGTAGTAGCAACCTTGCTTACTACTGCATGTAACAATACCCCAAAAACTGCCGAGGTAGCTAGTGCAGATAGTACAACCATCGCAACTTTACCAGACGCAAAAGCCTTTCAACAAACTATTGATGGTAAGCAAACTAACTTGTATGTGCTTAAAAATGCTAACAACATGCAGCTTGCACTTACCAATTTTGGTGGTCGCTTTGTAAGTTTATTAGTGCCAAATAAAAATGGTAAATTGGTAGATGTGGTTGTAGGTTTTGATAACCTTGATAGTTTTAAACTAAACAAAGAAGAACCTTATTTTGGTGCAACCATTGGTCGCTATGGCAACCGTATAGCTAAAGGTAAATTTACCATTGATGGTAAAGAATACAACTTGGCTATTAACAATGCACCAAATGCTTTGCATGGTGGGCCAAAAGGTTTTCATTATGTAGTGTTTGATGCAAAACAAATAGGTGATAGCGCTTTAGAATTAAGCTATTTATCAAAAGATATGGAAGAAGGTTATCCTGGTAATTTGAATGTTAAAGTAACTTACACCGTTACTTACGATAATCAAGTACGCATGGATTATGAA
>JAAFHG010000326.1 GCA_013297585.1 Chitinophagales bacterium | reverse complement strand
AAAAAATTATTTTTTATTGTTTGATAAAAAAGCAGCTCTGCTAATAACTTTATGTAAAGGCATGATGCCATTTGCTAAACCAATTTCTACGGCATCTTTTGCCATAAACATTTTACCACTATTCCACTTGGCTGCATTTTTAGTAGCTTTTTCGCCCCTAGCTGTAGAAACAAAATTTATAAAAGCATCTACATGCAATTTTAATTCTTCTTCAATGCCACTATAATCGCCATTTAAAGCATCCCTGTACTCTTTGTTTTTATCGGTGCTTTGTGGTGCATATATTTCATGCAGCTTTACGCCGTTTTTTTCTAAGTAACCTCTAAAATCCATAAATGAGCAGTAGCTACCTACGCTACCCATTTGGTCCATTTCATCACTTACATATACTTCTTTACAAGCACTACTAGCCCATACACCCAATGAAGCACACATGCCATTTACATATCCGATAACAGGCTTTTTGCTATTTTGAATGCCATTTACCAAAGCACTTGCACCCCTAGCTTCGCCGCCTGGTGTATCAAGTACCAGTACAATTGCACTAGTAGCATCTCTGTTAGATAAATCTGCAATGGTATTTGCAATGCTAATGGCACCAGGTTCGCCACATTCACCATCGTATTTAGTGATAGGACCTGTAATGCTTAAAACTGCAACACTGTTGGCAGGTATATTTGCGTTGGGTACTACTCTTTCAGTTTGGTAATCGTATACAAAAGCATTGTATTTTTTACCAGTAGCCACTTCAATAAAGTAAGGTCTTCCAGATTCTTCTCTACTAGATAGATCAATGTGATTGCTTACATGATTGGATTTAGTGTTAAAGTTTACGTTTTTGCCTTCCATCATCAACATAACTAATGGTAAATGGTCCATAGCCCACTCAGGGTTAAGTAACCACCTTCCTCTTAGTACTGCACTTAATGTGTGATTGAAAGCCATTTAATTATTTAGTTCTTTAGGATACAAATATTTTATTATTACCAACAATTGAAAAGGACATAAAAGACCAATTTTGGGCTTATAATGTTATTACTGTGTAAGTAATATAAACATCTAGTGTGCCATCACCATTGGTTATAGAACCAGATGAATCTAAAAAAACATTAACATTGGCAGCAGTATCTGCAAATACTTGAGTGCCAGATAAAGCCGGATTAAAAATTATAGAAGATGAATTAGTATGAGAAGAATTACTTAAAATAGGAGTTCCACCAGTAGCATATCTAACTCTTAATGTACCACCAACATAAGGTGCAGAACCAAAGTTTAACCGCATTGTAACAAAGTTCACTTGAATAAGCTTACCTGCTCCCTGGGCTGCAATTAATACTTTTGGATTTGTTGCTAAATCTAAAATTTCAGCACTAGTAAGCGAAACTTTTACAGTAGTTACTGTACTAGAACCACCACCACCAGCCACAGCAGCATCCACATAAGTTTTAACTGCTTTTACACTTGGGAACTTTACATCGCTAGCAGCATCACTTGTTACATTAGTACTTTTATTCGATACATTTTCTGGAGTAAACCCCAAGCTATTTTGTTTAGTAGCCAAAGCATCACTAACTGCTTTCTCACTAGGTACTTTTGTATCGGTAGTACCAATGGTTGTAACTACTTTATCAGCATTTAGTTTATTATCAATCAGTGATAAAAACATATCACCCAATCTAGTTGCAGAATTGCTACCAGCATTGGTTTCATTTTTAATTGTATTTGCTGCTGTTGTCAGTTGTGCATCTGTCATGTGTATTTAATTAAAAGTTAAATCGAAAGTGTCGTCAAAAATTTGGCTATCAGCTGTAGTACTAGAAGCTATTGAGTAGTTACTAGTAATAAAATCATTGCTGGTGGCCTTTAACCGATAGTAAAAAATAGTATTGAGAGGTAAATTATTATCGGTATAGGTTAATGCAGGTCCAATATAAATAACGGTTACGTTGGTAGTAAAATCGGCATCATCAGCCCTTTCTAAATAATACAAAGTAGTACCGTTAATGGCATTCCAAGTAGTGGTAATGCTATTAAAAGTAAAGTTGGAAACCACTAAATAAGGAGTAGTTAATTTGATGATTGGCCAGCTACAGAAAGGAACTGCAAATTCACTTTGATAAGCCAAACTAATAGGTACTGTTTGCTTACCGCCGCCATTGCTTGTTTCTTTATTGCTGTATTGAAACTGCATGCCAGTATCATCATTGCCAGCAATGCGATATCGGCCACGCCTATCTTTAAACACCACAATAAATTCGTGGTACCTGTAAGTAATTAAAGCTTGTTGTGTACCTGCAGCAATATTGTTTAATAATCCTTGTAAACTAATATCAAAATATTCCCCTTGTTTGCCAATTTTAGGCAACTCTTCAAACTCGTATTTATCAGGCAGTAAATTAAGTTCAATAAATTGTTTACCAGGCTGTAAAACAATAGTAGTAGTGATGGTATTTGTTGAAAAAATTTTGTACAAACGGTTTACCAGCCATTCTTTTGGGGCAATCCAAACTTTGCAAATGCCGGCAATATGAGTACCTGTTGCTGGTAATAAATTATTGTACACTGCCTTCATTAACCAAAAGTAGCACGCCTAACTACCTACAATAAATATCGGACACTTGGGGAAAATATTTAAATAATAATAATTTATAAAAAGGAAAGAAAAATACTATAATAAATATCGGACACATGGGGAAAATATTTAAATAATATTTATTTAAAGCCAGCTTATCAATAAATAATTTTTGAATCAACTTTCTTTTTTCTAATAGGCAGTTTTTTTTCTAACCGGTAACGATAATAATTTTTTTGCATGCTATCATCGCTCCAATCATCAGCATCTAAAATACCTAACTTTCTGCGTACCTCTGGTAAGTTATTGATAAAGCTAGGCAACACTTCCATATAATCATCCATTAGTTCATAAAAACGTTTTTTGATGATGTCTTCAACAAATAAATTGAAGTACCTAATATTGGTATAGTTCAGGCAATGACCTCTAACCCTAAATGTTCGCAAAGGCAAGCGTACCCTAATAACAGTAGAATAAAAAGTATTGCCATCTATATTATTGCGTTCATTGTTACTATGCTCAAGCAGATCATATATTTTATTGCTGATAAAATCTCCCCTGCGTCCAGTGGTAATGATTGGTATATCACCCATAAAGCTTTGCATGTACGCTTTGATGTATTTTTTTGTAGGAATATCGATGGAAATGTATTTAGGCATGTTCAATTAATTTTTTGATAGAAGTAAATGGCTAGTATGGTTTCATCAGTAGTAGTTGGGTGTTTCTGCATCCACATTCTTCTAAATTCGCCCTCTCTAAGCCCAAAAGCTGGTATAGAGTACCAATCGCCAATGTCTTTAAAAGGTGTTTCAATCACATTAACAATACTTACATACTGTACTTTATTGCCAACATTTAGTTGAAATACTTTTAGGGCTACTTTAGTTGAAAATTTAGTAGCTGGAGGAAAATTAATAACTACAAAACCATTGCAGTACAACTTGTTGTTAAAATTCTCCAATTTAATAATAGGATAACCAGCTACCATATTAGATGTTTGTTGAATTGTTTTGTATGGATTTCTTCACTTTTTCATCAATACTTTTAATGGCAGTAAACAATATCAATTTACCTACATTGTATATAACAAAAAGTGTAAACGAACTGCCACAAACAATACCAGCATAGAAGTTATTAACAAAAAATGAGGCACTGAAAGACAAAACTAAAACGATGTTAAAAAGGTGTTTTTTCATGATAATTTATTTTTAAAAAGTTTCTACCAATTTGGTGAGTAAAAGTTGTTACACTGTAACAAATCGCTGAAAGCCTTTACTGTATTGAATTATAAAATGTAACAAAGTGTAACAACTTGGTGTAACAACTTGTAACAGAATTGTAACAATTTGTAACAAAATCAGCCCTTTGTTACAAGATGTAAAAAAGCTAAAGCCTTTACTGTATTGACTTTTATATACAATTTTATTCAATTGTAACAATTGTAACAATAAAAAAGGTAAGTTGAGAAAACTCATTTTACCATTTATTTGGTCAGTTTTGGCCAAAATTCGAGTAAATGCCCCAGCTACTACCCCCACTACCGCTATAGCCGAAGTACTGAAAACCAATACAGATAAGGATGTAACAAAGATTTCGGTAATCATAAAAATTGAGTAAAAAGGTAATTTTGTATTAAAATGGAAGTGGCTCATCTTTTGAGTTATTCACATTAGGTATAGGTGTGCTATCAATCGGCTCAAGCGTACTTGCCAGCATCCTGTTTTCATCGCCAATATCAAGGTTGTCCTCATCATCAAACGAAACAAAATCAGCTTTGTAAAACACATATGGCCTACCAAGGTCTTTGGCTTCAATTCTAACCCTTTCCTTAGTTCCACCTTCCATTTTTTCAATGTATGACGGGTAACTATACCTGGTTGTTTTAAACTTCTGTTTAATTTTAGAATATATCATCGGTCCTTTATGGTCAGGGAATGCTACTTCTGCTGCTGCAATTGCAAGCTCTTGGGAAGGATATTCTTGTACTCTTCCTTCAACAATCCATACATGGTAA
>JAAFHG010000468.1 GCA_013297585.1 Chitinophagales bacterium | reverse complement strand
AGCTATTATCGCTTAAAGCAAGTAGATGCAGATGGTAAATACACTTACTCTGAAACAAGAACTGTGAGGTTTGATAAGACCAAACAACTATTCATTTATCCTAACCCTGCAAGTACTTCGGTAAAACTACAGTTGAAAGCCAATGGCGATAATATTGGCATCAGCATTACCAACTTAGAAGGCAAGCTGATATACAAAGGCAATGGCTCACTTACGCAACTAAACAATGCTGTAAACAGCTTGCTATCTGCACTTAAGCCAGGTTATTACCACGTAGCTATTACCGATAAAGATGGTGTGTACAAAGCACCATTGGTAAAACAGTAAATCTCTTCAGATTGATTGAGTGAGAGACCGAACGTCATGGCGAGGCACGAAGACATCTGCATTGTTGAGAAGAAGATTGCTTCGTTCCTCGCAAAGACGAAAAAAAATATTTTCAAAAGGCGAACAGCATGTTTTGTTCGCCTTTTTTATAAAAACAATACCGCCATGTTACAGCGTATCGTTGCCATCGTTTTTATAGTATTTGCGCCTTGCGGCAAATTGTGGGCACACGTAGATAAAGTATTTTTCTTAAAAGGCACATTGGGTAATAGAAGCATTGCCATAAAGATACTTAACTACGATGAAACACGCACTAGACATTTGTACTACTACTTTGCAGATGATAGAAAAGACCATTTTTTAACAGGCACTTACCAAAACAAAAGTTGGTTGTTTGCCAATGCCACATCTACCGTAACACTTACCATTGCAGACAATACCAATGGTGTATGGCAAGCTAATTACACAGACAGTACAGGCATCAATACAGCATCAAGGTTTACTACTTTAACGACAGAAGATTGTAGCAACAATTTTAGCCACTTACCCTATGTAACCGAACTAGACCCATATGAACGTAATCGCTTGGCTAACGTACATTTTACGCCTGACAATACTACCAAACTAAGCAAGCAAATAAGCTGCAAGTGGATGATAGATGCACCATCTGGTATTGCTTTTTTAAGACTACAAAACCACGATAAAAAAATAGCCACAGATAGCATTAACGCTGCGCTAGAAACCATACACCTTACCTACTTGCAGCAATATTATACCTACAATGCTAGTAGAACCAACATGCAAGTAGCCACCACTATTTTGTACCACAACAACGCATTGATAAGCTTTAACACAACAGCTACTACCACTAGTAAACAGCAGCCCACACAAAATAACCGACAACTATTGACGCTGCACATCAACAATGGCTTACAGGTAAATTTAGAAGACATTATATGGTGCGATAGTGCAGCCAACCAACTAGATGCAACCAATATATTTAGCGTGTATAAGTACCGTAAAAATGTATTTGCCCCAGCTATTTTTAAATTGCTGCAACAGCGCTACCCTACCCAAATGCAAAGCAGCCAATGCAATATTAATCAAGTAGCTTCTTGGGCTTTACCCGATTGGTGCTTAACCAATAAGGGCTTGGCATTAGGCTTTAGAAACGAGGAAAATTGCGAGGTGTTTAGCTGGGCTACTTTACCCTACAATAGTTTGTCACCTTACATTACAACAGCTTATCAGTATTTGCTAAAAGTGAAGTAGATGGTATAAAGTGGGAAAGATATTTTATTGAATAGAAACGAAACAGCTAATTGCATAGTGCAGCGTAGGCACAGCCTTACGCTGAGTGTGAAGGTGATAAACTACGCTAAGTTGAGCTGTAAAAACAAGCAACCAACAACACCATTTTTTGATGATATACTTTACGATGACAATAGGTACAAGATTGAAAGAACAAATGCTTGGATGGATCCCTATAAAGGAATTTTAGTACGATTTGAAAAGCTGACAATAACTTGGTGGAACATGTTGTGGCTATGCGTCATAGCTATCTTTCTCAAAAAAATAAAATGCGAAACAACTTCAGTAACATTATTATTGCATTTTAACCTAATAAAATAAGCTATAGTTAATACCGGTAAAAATTCACCAAGGGATGACGCTATCAACACTTTCGCTTTTCATGTTGCGTATTATGTTATGTTTTGCAATATTAACTTCATTAGTATAACAATTAAGTTTGTAGGTAAATTACTACCGTAGCAATAATTATACTACCTGTTTTAGGCTTTAAAATTGTTCTTAATAATGGTTATTTGACAAGCATAAAACAGGCACTATTTTATAATATTAAATAATAATACAGTGGTGCGTTTATACGCTATTACTGTAAGCCTTCCTTGTAGCAACATTTCCACTTAATCTTATAAAGTAAATAGAGTATGCATTGATAGCTAATTTAAGTTAAAAGCATACATTAAAGCTTTGCCTATGATTAAATGTATATAATTGTGTGAATTAATTACTAACAACAAATTGCTAAACAATGCTTTATTTACGCCTATCTGCGCAATCATTATCTCTATTTATTTGTATGGCAATTTTAAATGCGCCTGTAACAGCTCAAACTTATAATGTTAAAGGAGTAATATGGGAACTAAATACCAATACCGATGCGAGAATTTCGGTAAAGTTTGGCACATCAGGCATTAATATTGGTGGCTATGAAGGCACAACTGTAATGGTAAAAAATCTTACAGGCAATAAATTATATGTAGAAATTAAATTGGTAATTATTGACTATTGTGGTAGTGAAAATGTGAGGCTAGTTAAACAATCTATAAAAGCCAATGGAACATTAGGCGGGAGTACTTGGATGGGCGGTAGCGAGCAATACGATTATGGTACTACTTGTAAAGAACGTCAACTGTATGACAAGAAATTTTATACTAAAATTAAAAGTGTTACACTTGAAATAATTACCATAAAAGAATTAACAACAGGCGGTAGTCCTATACCTGATAAACCTGTGGCAGAAAATCCTAAAACTGGTGAAGTTGTAGAACCATCTACACCTTCAAGTAGCGGTACTGGTGGCGATAAACCTATTGCAAGTAATTGCCCACCACAGGGTTTTGCATTAGCAAATACAGGAGGATATGGGTGCGTACAATTACGTTGGATATCAGATGCAACTATACAGTTTAACAGCCAAACTAATGAGATAAAAACCAATGGCAATGTATCGGACAATTTTATTTTACAATATAAAGAAACTAATGCGATTTATTGGAAAGAAATAAAAGTGAAG
>JAAFHG010000695.1 GCA_013297585.1 Chitinophagales bacterium | reverse complement strand
GCTTGGCATATCTCGTGTGCGAAATTTTATAATTTGATAGTAAAGAAGGTGCTTATATTTTAGATATTGAACCAGCTACATTTAGGAAAAGACTATCATTGGCTCGCCAACAAATAAGAGCTTTTATGGCAAAGCAATGTGGAATTTATGACCCAAAAAATGCTTGCAAATGTTCCAAACAAATTAATTATTGCATTGAGGTAGATTGGTTTAAACCCAACGAATTGAAATTTGCAGACAAGGGATTAATTGATGCTGCTAAACAAGAAATTGAAACGATAATGAGTGATAGTGCCATTTTTCTAAGTCACCCTAACTATTTTACTCCCGATAGCATTTTAAAAGGGATAAAATCTTTATTGAATGAAGGAAAATTTCCGCTTTTAACAAGTGAAAATTAGAATACCAGAGTAACGAGGCTCTTACTTTAAAAAGCTACAAAATGGTTGACATACAAGCAATGATAATTTCAAAATAAACCGTATATTTGCCCGAATTTTAAAACCTTAAAATTCGTTCAAATGACTTCCAATTTTTTAGCTACTAAGTTTGTACCCGAGGGGTTAACGTACGATGATGTATTGCTCGTACCCGATTATTCAGAAATTCTTCCGCGTGAAGTAAACATATCCTCTTATTTTACTAAAACCATAAAACTAAACACGCCCATTGTTTCGGCAGCAATGGATACTGTTACGGAACATACCATGGCCATTGCCATTGCGCAAGAAGGAGGTATTGGTGTATTACACAAAAACATGAGCATAGAGGAGCAGGCCGAGCAAGTACGTAAAGTAAAACGTAGCGAGAGTGGAATGATTTTAGATCCTGTTACCGTATCTGAAACGGCTAGCATTGGTGATGCTGTAAAATTAATGGGCGATAATAAAATTGGTGGGATTCCTGTTGTTGATAAGCAAAACAAACTCATTGGTATTGTTACAAGCCGTGATTTACGTTTTGAAAAAGATTTTAAAAAATCGGTAATGAAGGTGATGACTCCTCACTCAAAACTAATTACTGCACCAAAAGGTATTTCCTTAAAACAAGCCGAAGAAATTTTACAAGAACATAAAATCGAAAAACTTCCCATTGTTGATAAAACAGATAAGCTGGTAGGTTTAATTACATACAAGGATATTATTAAAATAAAGGTTAGGCCAAATGCCTGTAAAGATGAACGTGGTAGATTACGTGTAGCAGCAGCCGTAGGTGTAACTCCTGATACCTTATTGCGTGTAGACGCTCTTGTAAATGCCGGAGTAGATGCCGTGATTATTGATACAGCGCATGGACACAGCCTTTTTGTAATTGAAAAATTAAAAGAAGTAAAAAAGAAATACAAAGATCTGCAAGTAGTAGTTGGTAATATTGCTACGGGTAGTGCCGCTTTGGCATTAGTAAAAGCAGGTGCCGATGCTGTAAAAGTAGGCATTGGTCCAGGATCAATTTGTACCACACGGGTTATTGCGGGTATTGGCGTGCCACAACTATCGGCTATTTTAGATGTAGCTCAGGCTTTAAAAGGTAGCGGTGTGCCGTTAATTGCCGATGGAGGTGTTAGGTTTACAGGAGATGTTGTAAAAGCATTAGCAGCTGGTGCTGGCACTGTGATGATGGGCGGTATGTTTGCTGGTACAGAAGAAAGTCCGGGAGAAACCATTATTTTTGAAGGCCGTAAATTCAAATCCTACCGTGGTATGGGATCGTTAGAAGCCATGCAAAAAGGTAGCAAAGACCGTTACTTCCAGGATGCCGAAGATGACATTAAAAAATTGGTTCCAGAAGGTATTAGTGGTCGTGTGCCATACAAAGGCAGTTTATCCGAAATTGTTTATCAGGTAATAGGCGGCTTACGTGCAGGTATGGGCTACACAGGCTCTAAAGATATTAAAGCACTACAAAAAGCTAAATTTATTAGAATTACGGCTTCTGGTATAAGAGAGAGCCATCCACACGATGTAGTAGTTACCAGAGAAGCACCAAATTATAGCAGATAAAAATAAAGAGTGATGTTTAGGTCTAAGATTTTTAGTACTAAAACCAAA
>JAAFHG010000399.1 GCA_013297585.1 Chitinophagales bacterium | reverse complement strand
TTGAAGCAATTATGATTGCTTATGCACAAGCTTTATTGGTAGATACAAAAGCATTGAAAGAAGCACAAGCAGTAAGTGATGTGGTAAGATGTCAAGAGATTTTACAAACTGCATATAGAACAGATGTTCGCTCATTAGTAGCACAAGCTAGAATCCTTTCAGGCGGTGCATTACAGCCGCTAAGCCTTTATCGTCAATTAAACGTTAGAAAAGAATTGATTAAAGAAAGAGGTGAAAAAACTGTAGCTACAGGACTTTAAAAAACTAGGAATAGAATGTTGCCCCTAACCCCTAAAGGGGAATTATTATAGCGGGTATTAAAAATTAGTATTCGTTAAATGAAAAATAAGGAAACGATAAGCAGCCATATTTCTAACCCCCCTTTAGGGGTTGGGGGCATCTCTTTTTCTACACCCGTTATTGCCATATTTGACATTGGAAAAACCAATAAAAAACTGTTTCTTTTTAACGAACAATACCAGATTGTACTAGAACAGCAACAACAGTTTGACGAAATAACCGATGAAGACGGATTTGCTTGTGAAGATATTAATGCGCTCACACATTGGGTAAATGCGTCACTGCAACAAATTTTGCAGATGCCTGAATACGCATTACAAGCCATCAATTTTTCTACCTATGGTGCAAGCTTTGTGTACTTAAATAATTCAGGTGACATAATTGCACCGCTTTATAATTACTTAAAGCCTTTTGATGAGCAACTTAAAGCTAAATTCTACACACAATATGGTGGTGAAGAACGCTTTGCTGTTAGAACTGCATCGCCTGTGCTAGGCAACTTAAATTCAGGCTTACAGATTTATAGATTAAAGTACGAGAAGCCAGAATTATTTGCCCAAATAAAACACGCACTACACTTACCACAATACATGTGCTACCTAATTACTGGTAGATTTTTCTCTGACATTACAAGCATTGGTTGCCATACAGGCTTATGGAATTTTCCAGAATACCGCTATCACGAGTGGGTGTATCAAGAAGGTATTAGCGATAAACTTGCGCCAATATATCCATCTAACCAATTAATGCACATCAACATAAACGATAAGCCCTTGCTATGTGGTACAGGCTTACACGATAGTTCAGCTGCATTAATACCATATTTAGCCAATTTTAATGAGCCATTTATATTGATATCAACTGGCACTTGGTGCATTACATTAAACCCATTTAATGCTATTGCACTAACATCTGAGGAATTACAGCAAGATTGCCTTTGCTATATAGAATACAGAGGCAAACCTGTAAAAGCTTCAAGACTTTTTGCCGGTTACGAACACGAACAACAAACGAAACGATTAGCAGAGCATTTTGGTGTAGATAAAGGCTATTATAAAACAGTTGCTTACGATGCTAGCATAATAGAATCGTTAACCACTATTTTAGTTGCACATGAAGAAGGTGAAGCCATGATGCAACAGTCAGCTTTTGCAGATAGAGACTTGACAACATTTAGTGATTATGAAACTGCTTACCATCAATTAATACTTGACCTAGTAAGTCAACAAATTATTTCTACAAATTTGGTTTTAGAGAAAAATAAAACTAAGAAACTGTTTGTAGATGGTGGTTTTAGTAAGAATCCAATTTACATGAATTTACTAGCTAATGCCTATCCTAGTATAGAGGTATATGCATCTGAAATAGCACAGGCCACAGCCATTGGTGCTGCTATGGCTGTACATAAACAATGGAATAACAAAGCTTTACCATCAGATATTATACAACTAAAAAAATACACTGACGCACATAGAGATTTAGCATGACACATACAGTAACTACCTTGGGCAAACGTATTATTACTTCTATCTTAATGGTATTCGTAATACTGTCAGCACAAAGCGCCTTTGCTCAAAATAAGCTAGTAGTTAGTAACACCGCTACGGTAAATTCATTTGCATTAGTGAATAACAAAGTAGCAGCTTCAGTATACATTGATAGTGCAGATGCACAAGTAGTTACAGTTACTGCAACCGCATTTACAAAAGACATTGAACTAGTAACAGACGTAAAACCTGCACTTAGTTACAGCAAAAAAAATATAGGCAATTTGCCCATCATTATTGGTTCTGTAAGCAATAATAACATCATTAAAAAATTAGTTGCAAACAAGCAGCTTGATGTAAGTAGTATTGTTGGCAAATGGGAGTCATTTACCATTGCTGTTATCAACAATCCTTTTCCTAATGTACCCAAAGCACTAATAATTGCTGGTAGCGATGCAAGAGGCACTGCCTTTGGTGTATTTGAAGTATCAAAGCAAATTGGCGTTTCGCCATGGTATTGGTGGGCAGATGTAACACCAGAAAAAAAGGCAGCAATTTATGTAAGTGGCAAACAGGTAAATGGGCCGCCATCTGTACAATACAGAGGTATTTTTTTAAACGATGAAGATTGGGGTTTACAGCCTTGGGCAGCTAAAAAAATGGATACAACCATTAAAGACATTGGCCCAAATACTTACGCTCATATTTTTGAATTATTGCTGCGCCTAAAGGCAAATTATGTATGGCCAGCAATGCACCCTTGCACTAAGGCATTTTACTACTATAAAGAGAATGCTATTGTTGCCGATAAATATGCGATAATAGTAGGTACTAGCCACTGCGAGCCAATGCTACGAAACAATGTATTTGAGTGGGCAGAAAACTATAAGCATGAATACGGTACCGAACCAAAAGAATGGCGTTATGATTTAAACAAAGAACAGATTATACCTTATTGGCAAGATAGAATTACTGCTACCAAAAACTACGAATCGGTTATAACTGTAGGTATGCGAGGTATTCATGATGGTAGTATGCCTGGCCCTAAAGATGTAAAGGCAAAAGTTAAGTTGCTTGAAAACGTAATTACTGACCAGCGAAAGATGCTTCAAACAACTTATCAAAAAGGCATAGAGAAGATACCGCAAATTTTTTGCCCATATAAAGAAGTATTACAACTGTACCGCACAGGTTTACAATTACCAGATGATGTTACGATTGCTTGGGCAGATGATAATCATGGCTATATCACACAGCTTTCTAATAGCCAAGAGCGTTTAAGAAGTGGTAGTAGTGGTGTGTATTATCACTTGAGTTATTGGGGCGCACCGCAAGATTATTTGTGGTTATCTACCATTTCACCTTCACTGATTTCTTTTGAAATGACAAAGGCTTATCAGTTTGATGCAAAGCGTTTGTGGGTATTTAATGTAGGTGATTTAAAACCTGCTGAAATGGAAATGAATTTTGCACTAGACCTTGCCTATGATGTTACAAAGTGGCAACCAACTAATGCTATTAACTATAGCAAGTATTGGGCTGAAAGTATTTTTGGTAAAGATGTTGCGAAGCCAATCGCCGATATTAAAAAAACTTACTATCGTCTTGCGCAAGCAGGTAAACCAGAACATTTAGGTTTAGTAAATTATAGTAATGAAGAGGCTGATAAAAGACTAGCAGATTATAAAGCCATTACAGAACAAGCGGAATTGATTTATACCAAAATACCTAAAAGATTACAAGATGCTTATTACCAACTAGTGTTGTATCCAGTAAAAGGTGCTTATTTAATGACCAAAAAAGTATTGTATGCAAAACGTAGT
>JAAFHG010000535.1 GCA_013297585.1 Chitinophagales bacterium | reverse complement strand
CAACTGTTTTTTACCACATTGTCCTTTTTTATAAATACCGTGGTCATTTTTCACGTCGCTGTTACTTTGTGTCGTTCTGCCGTTGTGGTTTTTCAACAGCTACGGTTCTTGCTTTTTTTAATGCAGCTTTACCGTATTTATTTTTCACGCCGTCAATGGCTTTGTACAGCTTATTTTTCTTCTCGTTATCATCAAATAAACTACCTTGTAGTGCATGATTGGTAAAATCGGTAAGCCTTACGCCTAATAGCCTTACAGGTTGCCCTTTGCGATATAATTGATGAAAAAGTTGCATGGCCGCAGGTATCAGTTCATCGTCTCTAAATGTGTAATCAATAGTGGTTTGTTTACTTGTAGTTTCAAAATTTGGGTAGCGAATTTTCACAGCAATACAGCCAGTCATTTTCTCATCTTGGCGCAACTCATAAGCTACTTTTTCTGTCATGCGCACTAGTTCGCTCAGCAGAAAATTCATATCAGTTTTGTTATCTTCAAATGTGTTTTCTGTAGAAATAGATTTGGCTTCATGAAATGGATGTACCACACTTGTGTGAATACCTTGCGCTTTTAAGTATAAATCGCTGCCCCATTTACCTAAGGTTTTCTCAAGCGCTTCCACAGGATATTTTAAAATATCGCCAATGTAAAAAATGCCCATGTTTTTCAGCGTCTCGTAAGTGTGCTTACCTACACCAGAAAATTTATTAACTGGCAATGGCGCTAGAAACTGTTGTTCCATACCCGGCTGCACAAATAAATAGCCATTTGGCTTTGCTTCATCAGTTGCTATTTTGGCTATCATTTTATTACTAGCTAGCCCAAAAGAAATAGGTAGTTCTGTCTGCGTCATTATTTCTTGCCGCAAATCGATAGCCCATTGGTAAGGGTCAAAAAATTTATCCATGCCAGTAAGGTCAATGTAAAATTCGTCAATGCTTGCTTTTTCAAATAATGGCGCTTTAGCGGCAATAATATCAGTCACCCAGCGGCTATAGCGACTGTATTGCCCTCTAGTGCTGCCTACTATTATAGCATGAGGACATAATTCCATAGCCTTTTTCATAGGCATGGCACTGTGTACGCCAAACTTTCTAGCTTCGTAGCTGCAAGTAGTAACCACGCCTCGCAAGCTAGCCCCGCCCACAATTACCGCCTTGCCTTTAAGCGATGGATTAAGAATAGCTTCTACACTAAAAAAGAAACTATCTAAATCTAAATGGGCAATATAGCGTTGCGGTGAAGCCATGTAACGAAGATAAGATTTAGTGAGAAGTGAGAAGTGAGAAGTGAGAATTAAGAAGTGAGAAGTGAGAAGTGAGAAGTGAGAAGTGAGTGAATGTCTTTCTGCAATTTAAGAATATTAAAACGGCTTTTATTATTTTTACCAACATGACAGACCTACAAATTCTACGTATCAGCATCACGTCTTTTATCACAGATACCAATACCATACTGTCTTTTCTTGAAACCAATCTTAGAAAAATACCCAATAAGCAGTTTGTAAAAACTGGCACTATAAAATTTCAAGATTATCTTGACTTATACCAAGCCGTACAACAAAGCGCTCATCAATTGCAAAGCAATGCTGACAACGATGCAATAAAGACAATCATTGAGCAGTTACCTCCACTAAGCCAAGCCGATATTACCGTTCATGAAAATGGCACTTTGGATGTGTTGCGTTACATTGTTTATCCTTGGGGTGTTTTGGCGTATTACAACAAAGCAAAGGCGTTAATTAGAAAATTAAGTGAAGTGAGGGAAAAGTTGGGTGAGCTGAATTGGTAATTATATTTTATTCATCTTACACAAACTTTACTTCCTCTGTATACAGAATTACATTTCATTTCGTTGCAATTTTATTTGAAGCAATTGTTTTTGCAACAAACATTGATAATTTTTTATTGAACATTGACTATTGTATATTCCTTCCGTGCTTCCTTGCTCTGTGTTTTTCAAACCTAGCTTCGTACATAATTTGCCTATAAAGCCAATAATTACACACATCTACACAACAATCGGCTATGGCTTACTATGTTTGTTACAAACTAGCATCGCATGAGTGTACATACCATTATAGATTTTTTAGAACCCATCAACCGCTACATGCTTAGCAACGATGAGGGTTATAAAGACACCCAACTAGGCAAGCACATTCAAGCTTATGAAGAGGAATTTCCTGATATAGCACAAGCAGATTTGGTGCTAGTAGGCTGTGGCGAAATGCGTGGTACTGGCGGTAATAACAATACCGATGCGCCAGATGCGGTGCGTACAGCTTTTTACAATTTGTTTCACTGGCATAAAAACGTAACAGTAGCAGATGTAGGAAATGTAAAAGTAGGCGCAACGCTACAAGATACCTATGCAGCATTGAAAACGGTGGTACAAGAACTAATAGAACTAGGTAAACGTGTGGTAATTATTGGCGGTAGTCACGATGTTACGTTGGCGCAATATGGTGCTTACGCAAATCTTGAACAGATAATAGAAGCAAGTTGTGTTGACTCGAGGATAGACTTGAATATGGATAGCGTATTGCCAAATGACAACTTTTTAATGGAAATGCTGACAGGTGTTCCCAATTACATTAAGCACTACAACCATATTGGTTTTCAAAGCTATTTTGTACACCCTCAAATGCTTGAAACAATTGACAAACTACGCTTTGA
>JAAFHG010000470.1 GCA_013297585.1 Chitinophagales bacterium | reverse complement strand
CATTACTTAAGGTTCGTATAACAAGTGCTTCGGGCTTATCTACTTCTTTTAAAAGTATTTCTAACTGCTGACGCGTAATCACAAAATCGCCGTTTTCTAATACCGTTGGTAAAACTGTAATTAACTCTGCAACAAACACAAAACGGGTTAGCTCTTTGTTAATGGTGTAAAATTCTTTACTAATGTGGCCCACACACTCGGTATGAGTACCATTACCATGGGGGTTAAAGGCAATGTTTCTAAAATTAACGCTTCCACCCTTATTCACATCTCCAATCCAATCGCCCATCACTACAGGTTCTATGCGCATGGGTGCCACATACCAAGCACTTGCACAATCGGCACTTGCTGATAAAGGAATTGAAATATCTATGGGTTTAAAAAAATCAATTTTAAATTCTTTACCCAAATGAAAAATGGTAGCAATCATGTGTATAAGTTTAAACCGCTACTGTGGCTTTTATGTGAGGGTGCGGGTTGTAATTTTCTAATTCAAAATCTGCAAATGTAAAATCAAAAATAGAGGCAACCTTGGGATTTATTTTCATGTGTGGCAATTCCCTTATATCTCGTGTTAGCTGAAGTTTAGCTTGCTCTATGTGATTGGAGTATAAATGTGCGTCTCCTAAGGTGTGTATGAACTCGCCAACTTGTAGTCCACATACCTGAGCCACCATCATTGTTAGCAGGGCATAAGAGGCAATATTAAAGGGTACTCCTAAAAAAATATCGGCACTGCGTTGGTAAAGCTGGCAACTTAGTTTTTTATCGGCCACATAAAATTGAAAAAAAGCGTGGCAAGGTGGTAATTTCATGGTATTTATATCGGCCACATTCCAAGCACTTACTATTAAGCGACGTGAATCTGGATTTTTTTTTATCATGTCTATTACTTGCGTTATTTGGTCAATGTGTCCACCATTGGGTGTTGGCCAGCTACGCCATTGGTAGCCGTACACCGGTCCTAAATCACCTTGTTCGTCGGCCCAATCATCCCAAATACTTACACCGTTTTCTTTTAAGTAAGCAATGTTGGTATCTCCTTTTAAAAACCAAAGTAACTCGTATATAATACTTTTTGTGTGCAATTTTTTAGTAGTAAGCAAGGGAAAACCATCCTGTAAGTTAAATCGCATTTGGTATCCAAATACGCTAGTTGTTCCTGTTCCTGTTCTATCTGTTTTGCTGGCACCTGTTGCAAGTACGTGTTGCATTAAATCATGGTATTGTTTCATCGTATGCTAAGTTTTTGGCAGAAGCCAATCGTAATTAATTACAAGCTTTTTTTATAAATTAATTTTGGATTAAAAATAAAAATCCTCTCGTTTGTTAACGAGAGGATTTATAAAAAGTTTTTAGGTATTATACTACTTTAACAATGTTACGTGGCCAGAGTATTCTTTTCTACCCTCTCCATTTATACCAACCAGCCTTACTTTATATATGTAAACACCCTCCGCAGCATATTGGCCTTTTACAAAACCATCCCAACCTTTTGTTTGATCTTTGGTGGAGAAAATGTTGTGTCCCCAGCGATCATATATTTCAAGCAAAAATCCATCCGGTCTAAACCCTATACCTTTTACCAGAAATAGGTCATTTATTCCATCGTTATTGGGCGTAAAGGTATTAGGAATAAATACATTTAATTCATCTTTAATTTCAATGTATTTTATGGCAGTATCAACACAGTTATTTTCTGTAGTGGTAATTAACATCATCGGGAATTTACCTATTTCCTCATATTTACGTTGCGGATTTTTTACGGTAGTAGAATCAAGCCCGTTAATAACACCCGTACCAGAAAGACCAGCTATAAGAAGTTACAGGGCCATATTTAGAAATAGGGCTAAACGTAACTAAATTTTCGGTAGAAGTAGGTACTTCGGGCGACCAGATAATATCGGTATTGGATTTAGGAAAAACCACTATTGGCGCATCAAATTGAACAGAATCAGGGCAATATTTTCCTACATTAACAGGCTGGTATCTTACTTCAAAATTATAGGTACCAGGGTCTTTTAAAGTAATAGTTAAACTATCACCTTGAAACGTTTTTATACCGCCAAAATCGTAAGTGATTAGTACAGAATCGGGGTTTGTATTCGAATCAAAAAATACATTTAGTGGCTGGCAACCTTCTAACTTGTCTAACTTTAACATATCATGCGGTACTCTTGGTTTAATAAACACCGTGTAAGGTTGTGTGATGGGATTATTAGGGCAGGCAACATCGATTGCCGTTACGTTATATATGGTTGTGCCTAAGGCTTTACAAATTACTTTATCTCCTGTAGGTGAACTCAAGTAGTTAGACGGATTCCACGTATAAGCGTAATTTCCTGTACCTCCACTAGCACCAACTTCAAGCAATTGGCCAGCATTCGATACACAAAGTGGTTCGAAATTAAATGGTACCGTAAACGTAATGCGAGATATCACGTCTATTTCTAACTGTTGGCTACTTTTGCAAGGGCCTAACGACACTTCTAAGTTATAAATACCAGAACCAGTTTAGGGGATTTTGGCAAACACAAGATCCTTATTGTTAGAAGCGAATCCGCTTGAACTAGTCCATGTATAGGAAGTAGCGCCTGCTGGGCCTGTTATAGTTACTGGCTCATCATAACATAGTTGTTTGTATGGCGGCAATGTAAAACTAAGCACGGGATTAATAGATACGTTAATAGTATTGGTATTAAAACAGGTTAAACCTCCATTATTAAAAGTTGCTTGCACTGTATAAACACCACTAGCGCTTACAGGCGGGTAAAACAACGTTGTATTTGCTGTACCAGCAGTAAATGTATTGGGACCAGCCCACGAATAGCTTACAGCTGTTAAAGCATTAGCACTTAAGGTAACATCATTTGGCCTACAAATAGGTGGGATAGGATTTATAAAAATAGATGGCACAGAAACAACATTAATTTGGGCAGAACCCGATGCAGGGCAAGTACGTGTACCTATAGCATATACCACATTACCCGTATAAACACCTGTTGCTAAAGGTGAAATGCTGGCAATGGTGGTGCCAGCCGATGTAGAATAAAAGCTACCAGGTGCAGGATAGCCTGGTCCGAGCCATTCGTAGGAAATAACCGGGCTGCCAACCGCAGAAATAAACAT
>JAAFHG010000604.1 GCA_013297585.1 Chitinophagales bacterium | reverse complement strand
GACCAAATAGACATGCTAAACCGTAGCATGGAATATTTTAAAACCAAAGAGAATTTTCAGTTTGAAGAGTTTGCCGAAGAGGTGATTCATCACCCAGAAGTGATGGAAGCTTTTACCAACTACAAGCAGGTGTACGAGCAAGCAAAGCAGGTAGCTATTGATGATGAATTTGCCATTCATGTTTCGGCAGTAAAAAAGCAAGAGAAATTGTTTAAGAGTATTTTGAAATTAGATAAAAACTTCCACGTGTATATTCATGGGCGTAAAGACTTGATAGAACGTGGTTACGATGAAGTAAAGGGTAAAAATTTCTACACTTTGTATTTTGACGAAGAATCATAAACCATCACTTTTAGATTATGGCAAAAGCAACCGATGATAGCAACGATTCGCAAAATGTAACTCAATTTATTGAAACACTCGAACCGCTTTTAGGTGAAGCAGTACAAGCTATTAGGCAAATAATATTGTCAGCTAGTCCATTTATTGGTGAGCGCATAAAATGGAATCATCCTAGCTTTTTTTATATGGGCGACATGCTGCCATTTAACCCAAAAGAATACAAAAGAGACATTGCTGTTTTTAATTTACACAAAGGAAGAATTATGCTAGTACTGCCTAGCGGTGCTAAGTTGAACCACGAAAGTGGCTTGCTAGAGGGCGATTATAAAGATGGTAGAAGAACGATCATCTTCAAGCATTTACAAGATGTACAATTGAAGGAACTATTATTGCAAGCAATAATAGTAGAATGGGTAAGTTTAGTAGTATAATTATTATAATATAAAAAAATGTGTTTTTCTGCCATAGCAAGCTTTAGTGCTGGCACTGTATTAACAGCGGCTGGTATTGTTACTACACAAAAAGTTAGCACCAAGTCGCAGCTTGCATTTGCTGCCATACCACTGTTATTTGGTATTCAGCAATTGTGCGAGGGTTTTGTGTGGCTAAGTTTAACAAGGCAGCAGTATGCCCATTGGCAGCAAGCGGCAACACATGCATTCTTGTTTTTTGCACATGCTTTATGGCCCGTTTGGGTACCTTTTGCAGCTTTATTATTCGAAACCAAACAACCTCAAAAGACGATCATTTTTGGCTTCTTTATATTGGGTTTGCTTTTGAGTTTGGGTGAAATCTATTGCTTATCAGCCTATCATGTAGAAAGTAGAATTTATGGTAAGCATATTGAATATTTAATTACCTACCCGAGGCCTTTTGTAGCTGTAAGCGAAATAGTGTATGGTATTGTTACGCTTGTACCTTGCTTTATTAGCAGCTTAAAAACCATGCGTTGGTTTGCAATTGTATTGGCTGCATCTTTAGTGCTTACAGCCATCTTTTACCAAGCTTGGTTAATATCTGTTTGGTGTTTTTTTGCAGCTTTATTAAGTATCATTATTTACCGTATTTTGGCTTTGCAAAATATAATTAGCAGGCAGGCTGCTTAATTTCTTGCAAGGATTTATATTTAAACACTAAATACATTTTGCCATGAGTTATCAACCAGATAGCAATCGTTATCAAAAAAAAATGCAGTATCGCAAATGCGGTAATAGCGGTATAAAATTGTCTGCTTTATCACTAGGCCTTTGGCATAATTTCGGTGATGTAGATGTAGTAGACAATTGCAAAGCCATTTTAAAAACAGCCTTCGATAATGGCATTACACACTTTGATCTTGCCAATAATTATGGCCCGCCACCAGGTAGTGCCGAAACTAATTTCGGTAAAATTTTAAAAGAAGAATTTAGCGGTTATAGAGATGAAATGATTATCTCTTCTAAGGCTGGTTACTACATGTGGCCAGGCCCTTATGGTGAGTGGGGTAGCAAAAAATATATGGTGTCTAGCATGGATCAAAGTTTAAAACGCATGCAGCTAGACTATGTTGACATATTTTACCATCACAGACCAGACCCTGATACACCGCTAGAAGAAACCATGGCTGCACTTGACTTGTTTGTAAGGCAAGGTAAAGCCTTGTATGTGGGTGTGTCTAATTATCCTGCAGATCAAGCTGCTAAAGCATTTGAGATACTAAAACAACTAGGCACACCTTGTTTAATTCATCAGCCAAAATACTCAATGTTTGAGCGCTGGGTAGAAGGCGGCTTGCTAGATGTACTAGAGCAATATGGTGTAGGTTGTATACCATTTTCGCCACTAGCACAGGGCTTGCTTACCAATAAATATTTGCATGGTATACCAGAAGGTTCAAGGGCTACAAAAGGTGTGTTTTTAAAGCCTGAGCAAATAACAGAAGACAAGCTAAACATCATTAAACAGCTCAACGAACTAGCTGTTTCTCGTAACCAAACGTTGGCACAAATGGCTTTAGCTTGGTTGCTAAAAGATAAAC
>JAAFHG010000549.1 GCA_013297585.1 Chitinophagales bacterium | reverse complement strand
GGAGGTAGAAGGTTCTAATTGAACGTTCACATCCGTAACATCATTTGCTAATACCACAACATCAGCTATTTTTTTAGTAGTGTAGGAAATGTAACTAATTACCAATGTTACTTTTCCAGCAGGTACGCTGTTTATGGCAAACTTACCGTCAAAATCGGCTGAAGCACCACGCTGTGTCCCTTCTACTAACACAGTAGCACCAGGTAAGGTTTCGCCAGTTTTAGAATCCACAATCATTCCTGAAACTCTTCCGGTTTGAGAGAGAATGCAGGTTACAAAAAAAGAAAACAATGAGAGTAAGAAAATACGCATAGGTTAGGTGTGTTTAAAGCATACAAAAAACGTTAATGTAAATTATTGTTATATAAAGTTGATGTTACCAAAACTTTAACATAATGGCCCCATTATGATTATAAATTAATAATAAGTTAACCTTGTACGGTTGGTATTTTGTTATTTTTGTTGCGTAATTTTTACAATATGAGTGATACAAATGTTAAAATTTTGTTGGTAGATGATGAGCCAGATATTGTAGAATTTTTGGGTTATAATTTAAAAAAAGAGGGCTATGAAATTTTAACAGCTAACAATGGAAAAGATGCCATTGAGATTGCTAAAAAAGAAATGCCTCAGTTAATTGTGCTGGATGTGATGATGCCAGACATGGATGGCATTGAAACTTGCAGAGAAATAAGAGAACAAAAGGGGTTGCAAGATGTGTTAATAGCATTTTTAACAGCTCGTAGCGAAGATTACACACAAATTGCAGGGTTTGAAGTAGGGGCAGATGATTATATTACAAAACCCATTAAACCGCGCGTTTTTATTAGCAGAATTAAAGCTTTGCTTAGGCGATTACAAACTGCTTCGGGTCCAGAGTCGAATGTGGAATTTGGCGATGTGAGAATTGATAAAGAAAAGCATTCAGTATTTAAAGGCGGGATTGAAATTTCGTTACCTAAAAAAGAGTTTAAGTTGTTTTCTCTATTATGCAGTAAACCTGGTAAGGTGTTTACCCGCGAGTTTATTTTAGATCAGGTATGGGGCGATGAGGTAGTGGTAGGAGACAGAACCATTGATGTTCATATTCGTAAATTACGCGAAAAAATTGGCGAAGGTTATTTTAAAACCGTTAAAGGTGTAGGTTACAAATTTGAGTTTTAGTTTTTAGTTAACGCCAAGCGAAGTAAAATCTAGCAATCCACAACCCTAATTTCTTGTTTTCATATACAATGCCATAGTGCATTTTTGTTAAAGGCTGTTTTTGTCTTTATTTATTTATTAAATTTACTTTTCTTAACTATGTGATTGTGCAAGCGCGCTACTTGTTTTTAAAAATAACTACCTGTATTTTATTTTTACTTGGTTTGCCTTTGCTTATTCCTGCAAATTGTACTTTACCAACCCCTGGGCCAATTACGTTTACTTACGTCCCTGTTGTAATTTGTAAAAACGCAGTAAATATAGCGCCTGTACCCTTATTGCCAACTCCCTCAGGTGGGAGTTATAGTTCTACTCCATCTGGGTTAAGCATCAATCCGTTTAATGGCCAAATTAATGCTGCACTATCAATCTCAGGTACTTATACAGTTTTTCACACTGTTAAAACCGGCGAAATTACTGTAACCATTACACCGCTGCCAAGTGGCATTAATGGCAATAGCCCCATTTGCCTGGGAGCTTCCAGTATACTTTCTGCAACCACCAGTGCAACACCTGCCAACTATACGTGGCTGCACAATGGAGCAACGGCTAATGCTATTAGCGTTTCACCCACTATTACTACTGATTATACATTAAACATTACCGATAGTTATGGCTGTTTTTATTCTCAGGTAAAAACGGTTTTTGTAAACCTAACTCCTGCTGGTTTAAGCATAAACAACCCTACGGTGTGTTCAACTCAAACGGTTATGATAGGCTTAAGCGGAGCCATACCTCCAGGCACGGGGTTTAACTGGCTGCCAGCTAATTTGCAATCGCCATCTGTGGTTGTAATGCCTTCTGCTACACAGGTATATACGGTTATTGCCAGCCTAGGAAGTTGCTCAAAAACGTATACCAGCAAAGTAACGACTATTCCTTCTACAACGGTTAATCCCAACTTTTTTTACACCGATCCTATTTGTATTGGCAGAGAGAATCCTTTGCCAGGGCTTACTCCTAACTTTACCAAAGGGGGAGTTTTTTCGGCAGAACCTGCCTTACCTCTTGATAGTGTAACGGGTAAAATTACACTCATTAATGCTGTAAATGGAAGTTATTTTGTTACCTATTCTCTTGCCCCAATAGGTTGTACATTGGGGGGTTTAAATACTCAGAATATAATTATTGGGACCTCTTCTAATTTGTTTGCGGAGCCCGAAGTTATTATTACCGAAGGATCTAGTGCGGTCATTTCTGCTAGCGGCGGAACAAATTATCAATGGAGTCCGGAGTTTTTTTTAAACTGTTCCGATTGTGCTAGCCCCGTTGTTAACCCAACTCAAAGCACTAAGTATTGTGTGTTAGATCCTACTGATGGTTGTGCTTTAACTGCTTGTGTGGATGTAATTGTTGTGTGTTTAAATCGGGGAGATTTATCTATTCCCAATGCGTTTACA
>JAAFHG010000385.1 GCA_013297585.1 Chitinophagales bacterium | reverse complement strand
ACGGTAACATCGGTGGTTGATGGTTTGTCTCGCCACAGGTATTTATTATCGGGTGCTTCTTTAGCCAATTTAAAGGACGATTTATTGTCGGCAAACTGTAATTCGTACACATCACGAACAAACTTTGGGTAGTTTTTTCGCATTTGTTGTATCCAGTCGTTGTCGTTTCGTTCGTCATCTAGTACGCTGTGCTGGTTGTACGTTTTTTCGTACTCTACTTTGCCTGCTGTTATAAACTGTGTTTGCGTAGAGCCTGTGAGGGTAAGTATTGTAAGCACTGATGCTAATAGTATTTTCATGTGTTTTGTTTTAAATCAAAAAATCTTAAATTAGGAATCTTAAACTCTAAAAACCATTACTTGGTTTGCCATTTTTACTAAAATTATAAATGAGTGTTAGTAAAAAGTAACGTTGAATGGTTTGGTTAGATGTTTCGGTGATAAAGTTGCTAGTGATGTTACGATTAACACCTTGGTTTTGCTTAAAGATATCATTTACAGAACCTTTTATTTGCCAGTTTTCATCTTTGGTAATTGACTTTTTGATAGAGGCATTTACAATATAAATATCTCTCTGATTAGCAAACGCTGCCGTTTTTTGGTACACGGTAATATCTTCATCAATGGTTACATACCATTTTTTAGGGAGCTTCATTTCTATTTCACCGTACGATTCGTAGGTCCAGTATTTGGTTTCTATGCCTTTATTGATGGATGATTTTGAGCTGTTGTGATTGGCGCCAGTACCAAAGTAAAAGCTTAGCCATTTGTCGCTGTTGTAGTTTAAGTTAATGTTGTAGCCGAGCCTTATATTATCGTTAATATTTCTTTGATTATTTACAAAGTTGATACTACGTCTTATGCTTGGGTTAAAGTCAAAGCCTAGGTTGATTTTTTTAAAGATGGTCATGCTATAGCTAAAATACATGCGACCACTGTAGTTGCCATCTACATTAATGCTTTGGTTTACACGTCTACCTAAAGTATCTACAGCGCTTGAATTACTGATGGCATTGTTGGTGGTAGTGAAGTTCGCATTTACATAAATACCTCTTCCTTTTAAAACCTTGTAATCGTTAAAGTTTAGGTTAAAAGAATTGGTAAATTCTTGTTGCAACTCAGGGTTACCTATGTTAATGTTTAGTGGGTCTGTATTGTCTCTTAGTGGCTGAATTTGTAGTAAAGATGGGTTTCTTGTATTGCCATTGTAACTTAAGTTTAGGCGTGTTTGCTTAGCAAAAGCATAGCTAAAATTAGCCGCAGGCAATAAGTTGGTAAAATTGATATTGCGTTTATTGCCAGTAAAAACATCCGTTTGTTTAAAGCTTACTGTCCCCAAACCTGTACCAACAGAAAAGTTAGCTTTTTTGCCAGTGTATCGCATATTAAAACCACCTGTATGTGCATGGTTGTTGAACAAATAATGGTTGCTAAATGTGTCTACAAGCGTACCATATTCACCATTTGATGATTTGTTATATGTTAGTCTTGATGCATCGTTAGTGTTAAGAGCGTATTTATAATTTAACTCTAAAAACGTGTTTTTCCAGAGTGGCTCGGTATAAGATGCTTTGGTAGCAATGGTTTTAGCATTGTCTTCGTTGGGTTTGTATTGATCAATGTCTTCATTTCTCGATAATAAACCTAGCTTACTATAATAATTATTAATCGATTTTAAATAAGCCTTGTTGGTGTTATTACTAAAGTTAAAGTCGCCAGTAAGCGAAATAGTTCTACCTTTTTTAGCAAAGCGTTTACGATAAAATAGTGTGGTGTTAAGACTTTTATTATCGCTTAAGCTAGATGAAAATCTATTGGTTTCATTAATTAAAACACTATCTTTTACGTATCTAGAACTACCAATTGTTGTACCTGAATTGTCGCCGCTAGTAATACCAGCACCTAGTGTTACTTTTAAAGAGCTAGTACTATCAATCGTCCAGTCGTACACGGTTTTAATGCGATTACGTGTTTTATTGCTTGTGAAGTTTTGTTCTTGCGTATTAATAAAACTAGAATCGCCACCTAAAATGTTTTGTGTAATGGTTTTGTTTAAGCCATTTACTTTAAGATTGTTGTACTGGTAATTACCGTTAATATTCTGCTTGTCTTCATTCCATTTTTTACTGTATTGCAAGCCCGCAGTTAGGGCATTTGGTAAGCCTTGGCTATTGCTAAACTCATCACCATTGTTGTAAAAATATACGCTACCATCATCACCAAATTCGGTTGAACTATTTAAATCGCCACCATAATTGTTTCTATCTTGCCAGTTAAGGCTTTGAAACTTGGTATTATCATACGTAACGTAACCAGCTATTTTGCGCTTACCTTTAAAGGCATTGGCCAAAAGTTTACCAGACTTATAGTAGTCAAAGTCAGTACCGCCTTCAGCTTTGCCAAAGTAGCCCTTCTTTTTGTCATCTTTTAATTGTAGGTTAATGGTTTTGGTCTTTACACCATCGTCTATACCGCTAAAGGTGGCTTGATCACTTTTTTTGTCAAATACTTGTACTGTATTTACTGCATCTGCACGTAGGGTTTGTGCTACTACAGCCGGGTCATCACTAAAAAACTCTTCGCCATCAACCAATATCTTTTCTACTTTTTGGCCTTGTGTGGTTATTTCGCCTTTACTATTTACTTGTATGCCTGGCATACGTTTTAGTAGGTCTTGCACATTGGCATTTGCGCCAACTTTAAAACTATCGGCTTTGTATTCTGTGGTATCGCCTTTTATACGAATAGCTGAGATTTTTTGTTTTACAATTACTTCTTCAAGCAATTTGGCTTTTTGAATCAATGCAATGGTGCCAAGTGATTTCGTATTGTTGGCTTCAAGTGTAATATTATCTACATAATCTGCGTAAAGAGGGTAGGTTATTTGCAGTGTGTAATTACCTACGGGTATATTTTTTAATTCAAAATCGCCCTTGGCATCGGCTCTTGTGTATTTCAGTAGTACGCTATCTTTTTGCTTAATAACTGATACAACTGCATGTTGTAAACTCTGTTTGTTACTAGTGTCTAGTAAATTGCCTTTGATACTTGCTTGTTGAGCCCACGAGACAATAGAAAGCATTATAAAAATGCCGAAAAGAAGCGTTAGTTTTTTCATTTGTTGTTTTTATGCGGTTGCTAAAAGTATTGCGGCTAATTGCATGTAAAATGTATAAATTGCATTACATAAACTAAGAAATTAGTTGTAATAAAATGTTAATTATTATTAATGGTTGCTATGCCGAAAAATACATTGATGCAAGAAGATGCTAATTCCATAAACCCAAGAGAACAAAAACCAAAAAAAGTTGGAATGCTAGCGGAAAAAAAATACGAAGACATACATTTTATAGACACACAACAACCTGTTTGGAACTATTCTTTGTTTACAGATGAAGATGTAACCAATTTTCAGAATGGTACGCATTATAGCCTGTACAAATTGTTTGGCAATACGCAATTAACAGTTTTGGGTACAGAAGGTACTTACTTTGCTGTTTGGGCACCAAATGCAACATTCATAAGCGTTACAGGCTATTTTAATAAATGGGATAAAACAGCGCACCCACTAAAAGTAAGGCAAGATAGTTCTGGTATTTGGGAAGGATTTATACCCAATGTATTGCAAGGTGAAGCTTATAAATACCATATTCATGGCTTTGAGAATGCTAGATTAGATAAGGCAGATCCATTTGCACATTTTTCTGAAATAAGACC
>JAAFHG010000378.1 GCA_013297585.1 Chitinophagales bacterium | reverse complement strand
TAAAGCTGATTAACAGTACAAAAATGGTACTCATGGCAATGTACACACTTAAGCGACTCAATTTAAAAGTCACCACTTCTTCATAAGTATCATCGTTCATAACCACTAATCTGTAGCGGTTTCGAAGGCGTTTTAATGTTGAGCTTGTATCTAACTTTGACATAATAAGAATAGTAAAAGTAAGTATCAATTGCAGAATGTAGGCTAGCAAAAGCAAAACTTATTCAATTTACTTTTGTAGCTGTATTATTACAGTTTTTTTATTGTTAAGGAAAATAGGTTGTATGAGTAATTATTTAAACGATATAGAACAATGTATTCGTGTTTTAGAAAATGGCGGGCTGATACTTTACCCAACCGATACGGTTTGGGGCATTGGTTGCGATGCAACAAACGAAGCAGCTGTAGCAAATATTTACGCACTAAAACAACGAACAGATAGCCGTAAAATGATTGTATTGGTAGCAACAGAAAGAGATGTGATGCAATACATAACTACGCTAGACCTTGAAGTATTTAATTACCTTAAAACCTGCACTAAACCAACCACTATTATTTACAACGGTGCTATTGGCATAGCAGATAATTTAATTGCAAATGATGGCAGCTTAGCTATAAGAATTTGCAACGATGAATTTTGCAAGCATTTATTAAAACGCTTTAAAAAGCCTATTGTAAGCACTTCTGCTAATATTAGTGGTGCAGCTACACCACTTACTTTCAGCTACATTGATAACCAAATAATTACTGCTGTAGACTACGTTGTAAGCCATAGACAAAATGATACGATACCGTCAGAACCATCAGCCACTGTACAGTGGCTTGCTGATGGCACACCACAAATACTGCGTTATTAACAGCCACTGTGCAAAAGGAGGTGGAAAATTTTAAAAAAATGTTAATTAATTAAAAATCAATGAATTATCGCAGTGAATCGAAAATTTGTACATACCGCTGTAAATTGTATAAAATCATTTGCCTAAATACAAGTACATTAACACAAACAAATTTGCAATGGCACGCATTATCCTCGAAATCCCAGATGAAAAACTAAAACCATTTCTACAAACCATTATTAACCTTGGTTTAGAAAACCATGCTATTGGCTCAAAAATTAATGACCGTCAATCGTTAAAAAAGTTCATAAATTACCCTTCGCAGTTGCTACTAACAGATTGGGAATTTTTTAGCAATGAGCTAGAATACGAATAAGTTGTTCTAATAGCTAACGGTTTTCAACAGACTAAGCCAATACATTTGCAGCATGCAGAAATTCTTAGTTATTCAAACTGCTTTTATAGGTGATGTAGTGCTTGCTACAGGCTTGCTTGAAAAATTGCACAGTTGCTATGCTGATGCACATATTGACATTTTGGTGCGTAATGGTAACGAGGCATTATTCAACAACCATCCATACATTAACGAGGTATTGGTTTGGCAAAAAAAAACACAGAAATACAAACACCTGCTACAAACCTTAAAAAAAATTCGCAGTAAAAACTACGATGTTGTCATTAATGCGCAACGCTTTGCCGCCACAGGTTTTTTAACTGCTTTTTCTAATGCTAAACTGACGATTGGCTTTGATAAAAACCCCTTCAGCTTTTTATTTACACAAAAAATACAACACCATTTTAGTAATAATATTTCTAATGCCATTCATGAAGTAGAACGTAATCATTCGTTGATTGCATCCTTTACCGATGAAAATTTTAGTAAGCCAAAACTCTACCCTTCTAAAGCCGATTATGCAAGTGTAGAAGTTTATAAACAGCAACCTTATATTGTTATTGCGCCTACATCGGTATGGTTTACCAAACAATTTCCTGCTGATAAATGGATAGCATTTATAAATACTTTACCAAGCCTCTACAATATTTACCTTATTGGTGCGCCAAGCGATAAACTAGCTTGTGATGCGATACAACAAAGTGCAACGCACCCAAATGTTACTAACCTTGCAGGGCAATTGCAGTTTCTACAATCTGCCGCTTTACAGCAAGATGCTGTGATGAACTATGTCAACGATTCTGCACCTATGCATTTTGCTTCGGCAGTAAATGCACCTACCACAGCCATTTACTGTAGCACGTTACCAAGTTTTGGTTATGGCCCTTTAAGCGATACAAGCTATATTATTGAAGTTGAAGAAAAACTTGCTTGCAGACCATGTGGTATTCATGGAAAAAAGGCCTGCCCACTTGGCCATTACAATTGCGCTAATAAGATTAGGAATGAGCAACTGTTGAGTAGTCTTCACTAAATAAGGTACAACAAATTACACATATAAACATTTCTATTCTTAATTTAACATTTGCATGTACAGTTCAATAACTTAAATCAGCATTTCACTAAATTGTTGGTGCTTTTTGCAAATTAGCTATTAAGTTTAACACGATGAAACAATGCCTTTATTGGTTTGGTTGGATAGTTGTACTAATGAGCTGTATAAAGGTGCAGGCGCAGTTTCCTATTTTTAATTTCTCGCGAATTACTACCGATAATGGCCTTAGTAATAGGGTAGTAAATACCTTAATGCAAGATAGCACTGGCTTTATTTGGGCTGGCACAGATGATGGCTTAAACAGGCTTGATGGCTATAGATTAAAAACATTTCAATATCAGCCAAACAATACCCAGTCAATCCCCAATAATGTAATTAATCAAATTATGGCAAAATGTGGGCTTTATATTAGTACAGAATCTGGCATTGCTGTGTACGATAAAGCCGCTCAAAATTTTCATTTTTTAACCAGTACTAATATTGCATTACAAAAAACATTTAAGGCAAGGCTATTTGAAGATAATCAAGGACTTTGGATATGTGGTAACGACTCATTGTACTTGTATAAGAATTCGGTTACAAAAGCTTGGGCTTATCCAATTCCAAATAGCCTAGTCGGTTATTCTGGCAAAGCTGTAAAGAATTTTGCAAACATCATTATTGATAATAATAGTACTTGTTGGGCTTGGCAAAATCGTTTCTTATTTAAGCTTGGAAAAGATAAAATACACATTAATCAAATTGTTCCCATTGGCACCCATTTACACGATGGCATTACACTTGTAAAATCTGATAATGCAAATAAAAATATGCTTTGGATTGGTACATGGGGCAATGGATTATTTAGGTTTGATATGGTGACAGGCCAAAGTACTTGCCTTAATTTGGATGGCGCCGTAATACATGCGCTTGATTTTTATAGAGATGTCACAGGAAAAGAATGGATTGTATTAGCATCCGACAAAGGTTTATCGATTATTGATAAACAAACATTAGCAACATATGATTATACACCAAACACTCTAGAAAATAATCCATCAGGCGAATGTTTTGATGTATTAGTAGATAGGCAAAATATACTTTGGTTAGCTACTGCCAATGGTATTTACTATGCCGAGCCTCAAAAGCAATGGTTTAATACAACATACATAAGCCAAATAATTCCTGTGTTGAATGGGAAAAATAAATACATACCACAACCAATATCAAAAGCTAATGGCTTATTTTATGTGGGCCTAATGTATGGTAAAGGCTTTGCAACATTTAATAACAATTGGCAACTAAAATCTTATCAACCTGCGCTAATAGACCATAGTAACAACCCCTACTTTACTGACGTAAAAAATGCGATAGGTTTTGGTAAATTCACTTGGATTGCTTGTGATAGTGGCCTTGTTAAATACGATTTTAATGGCAGGTTTCAAGCTATTTCAGTTCCTAAATTAACTAAACAGGCCGAGCGATTTAACTATTTTAAAATTAAAAAAACACTTGCTATAAATGATAGTATTTTAATTGCTAAATCGCCA
>JAAFHG010000479.1 GCA_013297585.1 Chitinophagales bacterium | reverse complement strand
GAGTGTAAAGTTTTAAGAACGCTTTGTTGTAAGCTATTAAGTATGTGATTACAAATGATGGACGTACATTTTTCTACAGATGTATTGCTAGTATTTACCGTTAAATGCGCTTGTAGTGGTACTTCATATACATCATTTACACCTGTTAAATTCTCAATTCTGTCAGGATGATTAAGTGGCAACATTGCCTTACGATATAAGCCTTTGGTATCTCTTGCAGTTAATACATCTAGGTCGCATTGTATCCATACAATTTGTGCATCAGCTTGTTGCACTAGCATTTGCCTAGCTGCTTCGTAAGGGCTTATGGCAGCTATAATTACCACATCGTATTGTGGTGCAATACTTATAGCTACTTCACCTAGGCGTTTCAAGTTTTCTATTCTATCTTGCTTACCAAAGCCTAAATCTTTGCACAAGGTTTGCCTATATGCATCACCATCAATTACATGTACAGATAATTGTACCAAAGCCAATGCCTGCTTTACAGATACTGCCAAAGTGGTTTTACCTGCACCTGATAATCCTGTAAATAAGAAAATAGGCATACTAAGTTTGATTTAATCATTCACTTATCGTGCAATACAACTGTTTTAGTTGCCTTTTTAAACTTTTAGTACCTTACCCCGTCTTTACACAGCCATATTTCTACAACATTATTTTAAAAAGCAAATTATGAAGAAACTAGTAAAAGTCGCTTGCAGCCTATTGTTTCTTACAGCAATCGTGTCGCTATCCTCTTACACCAATGAAAACACAGGTTATCGCTCTATAAAATTCCCTTATAAAAAAGCTGGCTTTACGCAACGTGAAGCAGCTGCACATTTACTGAGCAGATTTACGTTTGGTGCTACACCTAGTCAGATAGATGCAGTGGTAGATGAAGGTGTAGAAAAATGGTTTGCCGAACAACTGGAAGCAAAATTGCCTGACGATTCTTTGCAGCAAAAACTAAATGTTTATGAGGCGTTGCAAATGGATAACAACACAATTGTCAACACGTTTCCACAAGGTGGTGTATTGCTTCGCATGGCTGTAAAAGATGGTTTTATAGATAAAGATTCTGTAAACAAAAGTGACCGAAAAGAATACCGTGATAAAATTGCAGAATACATGCGTACAAAGGGTTACAAGCCACAGCAAGAATTGTACAGGCAATTAATCAATCAAAAAATACTACGTGCTACTTATACCAACAATCAGGTGCAAGAAGTGCTTACAAGCTTTTGGTTCAATCACTTTAACGTATCGCTTACTAAAAATGAATGTGCCGATTTTGTATTGCCTTACGAGCGTGATGTGATTCGCCCTAATGTGCTAGGCAAATTTGAGAACTTGCTATTAGCTACCGCAAAAGCACCTGCTATGTTGCAATATTTAGATAATTCCAAAAGCGTAGCAAATGACAACACACCAATGCCACCCCGCTTAGCTGCCTTTTTTGCTAAAATGGAAAAAGGCGAACAAATGGGTAACGATTCGATGACGGCACAGCAAATGGCCGCTATTGATAAATTTCAGAAAGCTAAAAAAACACAGGGCTTAAACGAAAATTATGCTCGTGAAATAATGGAACTTCATACGCTTGGTGTAGATGGTGGCTACACACAAAAAGATGTAACCAACGCAGCTAAAGTATTAACCGGCTGGACCATTTACCCAACACTAAACCCATACGGTGGCGAAGCCACTAAAAAAGCATTGGATAAAATAGGTGAAGAAAAACTGATAAAACAAGGTTTTGTGCACGAGGGCGACTTTGCATTTATGGCTAATAAACACGACAAAACAGAGAAGGTAGTTTTAGGCAAAACATTTGCCGCTAATCGTGGTTACGATGAAGGCTTAGAATTAATTAAACTATTGGCACATCACACTTCTACAGCTCGTTTTATAAGTAAAAAACTAGCCGTACGTTTTGTAAATGATAACCCACCAACAAGCTTAATTGATAAAATGTCTAAAACATTTTTAGAGTCTGATGGCGATATCAAGCAGGTATTAATTACCATGGTTTCTGCGCAAGAATTTTGGAGTAAAGAAGCATTAAGAGAAAAAACAAAATCACCTTTTGAACTAGCAATAAGTGCAGTGCGAGGTTTAAATGCAACGGTATCTCAGCCTTACCAAATTTATAACTGGGTAAGCAAAATGGGTGAGCGTATGTATTACTACCAAGCACCTACAGGCTTTCCTGATAGAGGACAATATTGGATAAATACAGGCTCGTTACTAAACCGTATGAATTTTGGTTTGGCATTGGCAAGCCAACGCATACCTGGTGTTAATTTTAATTTGGCTTCGTTAAATAATAACCATGAACCAGAAAGTGCAGAAGCAGCATTGGGCATTTACAGTAAATTATTAATGCCAGAAAGAGATGTAACGCAAACTGTAAAGCGCTTAACACCATTAATAAACGACCCTGAGATTTATAATAAAATAGCTAAAGCTGCCAGCAAAACACCGGTACCACAAGCTAATACAGACAATACCATGATGGGCGACAATATGATGGCAAGTGCAGATGTAACGCCTGCCAAACAAAAACCAATAAAAGAAAACCCGGGTAAAAAAACAGCACCTGAAATATCTATGCAACGTTTATTGGCCTACAATGGAAACAATTCAATGCTGTCGCAAGTGGCAGGTATTATTATTGGTTCACCAGAGTTTCAAAGAAAGTAAGATTCACTAACCACATAGACACAAAGGCACATAGTTTTTCAAGTAAAATAGATTATCACTAACGTGACTATTACCTATGTGGTAAACACTTCAAATTATAAATTCCAAATCTCAAATTATAGATTATGTCATCAAGAAGAGGCTTTTTAAAATCGGGTGCTTTAGCATTATTTGCTACAGGTATTGGTGGTGTACCATCTTTTATTGCTCGTGCAGCCGACAGCCATAAACTACTATTGCCTTACAAAAAGAAAAAAATATTGGTGTGCATTTTTCAGCGTGGCGCAATGGATGGTTTAATGGCTGTAACACCATTTACCGATACGTATTTAAAAGCTGCAAGACCTACCCTATTTATGTCAG